>JBNKYQ010000016.1:0-21282 GCA_050300975.1 Kordiimonas sp. | reverse complement strand
AGTTTCAGCTGTTTCGCATTGACGAACTGTTTGCGCCGGAAATTCTGGCCCACAGCGAGGAACACAGTCGCCGGCGACAGTGGGAATTGCCAGAAGCTTTCCTGCCGGCCATCAAAGCGCATTGCGTCCAGCATGGCGTACAATTTTCATGCACGCCATTTTTTCTGGATGCAGTGGACATATTGTCTCCACACGTGGATTTTCTGAAGATCGCATCCTATGAACTCCTGTGGGATGACTTGATCGCTAAATGTGCCAGAAGCGGCATTCCGACAATCCTGTCTACGGGTATGGCGACTTTGGCTGAAATCGGCCACGCGGTTGAGGTTTTCCGAAATGCCGGGGGCCAGGATCTTACCTTGCTACACTGTGTGTCCGGATATCCTGTTGCCGTTGATCAATGCAATCTCAAAGCCATTGAGACCATGAGGCGGACGCTCGATGTGCCGGTGGGCTGGTCAGACCATTCAAGAAGTCCAGCGGTGATTTATCGCGCCGTGCATGCCTACGGTGCGCCAGTCGTGGAGTTCCATATCGATTTGGATGAAACGGGCGCGGAATATGCGTCCGGACATTGCTGGCTGCCAGAGGAGATTGGCGCGGTCATCACGACCGTTCGGACAGGTATAAGTGCAGATGGCGACGGCACCAAGGAAGCGGTCAAGGCAGAGCTTTCGGACCGTGTCTGGCGAGCGGATCCTTCCGACGGCCTTCGCCCCCTGAAAAGTCAGCGTGCCGTGTGGTTGGCACAGCAACATAGGTAATCTTTTGTAGCGTATACTTGGTACAGGACTTGCGTAACTTGTCTATTGCGGAAACATGAATTTGGAAATTTACTTTTAGGAATTGGAGAGAGAAATGTCCCAACAGTCACAAGCGGTTAATCCCGAATTTGAGATGCCGTCCGACGTGGTTATTGAGCTTGAGGCACCCTTTGAGGATGCCCGGGGCGCGATCATTCCGTTGGTTGACGCACCAATGGAAAGTGCCGTTCTGATCACCTCAAAAAAAGGTACGGTTCGTGCCAACCATTATCACCTCACGGATTGGCACTACTGCTATGTCATGGAAGGCCGGATTGAATATAGTCACCGCCCTACCGGTAGCGACGCCGCTCCCGAAGTGGTGGTTATTGAGAAAGGGCAACTGTTCTTCACGCCGCCTATGGTAGATCACGCCATGAAGTTTCTGGAGGACACCGTATTCCTGACGCTTGGCGGGAACCCACGGGATCAGAAGTCCTATGAAGCAGACGTGCGGCGGATTGAGCTGGTAGCGGCCGACTGATAGCGCCCGCATCTTTGCGGAAAGTGGGGGGGGGGAATATGTCTTTTTTTCACCGAACTACATGTCGGTTGTGCGAAAGCTCCGATCTGGCCAAGGTTATTGAGTTGACGGCGACACCACCGGCTAATGCCTTTGTCCCGCAATCAGAGCTGGACCAGGTGCAAGAGGTTTTCCCTCTTGATGTTTGGATATGCAATGACTGTAGCCATGTGCAGTTGCTGGACGTGGTGGACCCATCGGTTTTGTTCGGTCACTATGTATATGTGTCAGGAACCTCCCCGGTCTTTGTGTCGCATTTTCAGGCTTATGCAGGGGAATTGCTGGACCGATTTGCCGGGGAAGGCTGTTCTGTCTTGGATATTGGGTCCAACGACGGCACCTTGTTGCGTTTTTTCCAGCAGGCAGGGTGCACCATTTTGGGCGTTGATCCTGCCCAGGAAATTTCCAGTACCGCCACGGAGCAGGGGATCGAGACCATCTGCGGGTTCTTCTCCTGCAAGATGGCGGAAGATATCGCCTCCAGCCATGGCACCATGGATATTGTTACCGCGAACAACGTGTGTGCCCATATCGATGACCTGTCGGACCTGGTTAAGGGGGTCAAAAGATTGTTGAGTGAGCATGGCGTTTTCGTGTTTGAAGTGTCCTATCTCAGAGATGTGTACGAGAAGCTTCTGTTCGACACCATTTATCATGAGCATCTGGACTATCATTGCCTGAGCCCGCTTATCAGCTTTTTCAAGCGTTTTGGCCTAAGGGTTTTTGATGCAAAACGGATAGACAGCCACGGCGGAAGCCTGCGCGTCTATGTGTGCCATGCAACCGCTAGCCATGCTGAAACAAGCCAGGTTGGGCAGCTGTGTCGAGAGGAAGTCGAGTTGGGGCTCACCCGGGCCGAAACGTTCCGCAGCTATGGGCAGCGAGTAGCAGAACTGGGTGCCGAGTTGAGGGCTATCATTGAAGATGCGTCGCGATCTGGCAAGCAAGTCGCAGCGTTCGGCGCGCCTGCAAAGGCGACAACTCTGATGTACCATTTTGGCCTGACAAGCGACACCATCGACTTCATTATAGACGACAGTCCGCTGAAGCAGGGCCTCTACTCCCCGGGTCTGCATATCCCGGTGGTACCAAGTGCGAAACTCTATGAAGCCATGCCTGATTTGACGGTTATCCTAGCGTGGAACTTCGCTGATGCGATAATCCGAAACCATCAGGCCTATTTGGACAAGGGGGGTGTGTTTGTTGTACCACTGCCCACATTGCGAACCATTTCAGCTGGTTCGGCTTAAGGACGGAACTTATGTCTAATTTTTATTTGGACCAGGACATCCAGGAGATCTGTGAACGGCTTGAACCCATCAGGGATGATCTTGCCGGGAAGACGTTGGTGCTGGCCGGGGCAAGAGGATTTCTGGGGCGCTATTTTGTAGCCGTTTTCAAGAAGCTCAACGAGAGCTACTTGTCCACTCCTTGCAAGATGATCCTGATCGACAATTTCATTACCTCCGGCAAGGCTCAGGCCCTTGATGACGATGAGCATGTGCGGTTTCTTTCCCATGATATCTGTCAACCAATCGACATCGAAGAGCCGATTGACTACGTGATCCATGCGGCCGGTATTGCGAGCCCTTTCTACTATCGCAAATATCCGATGGAGACGCTGAATGTTGCTGTCGACGGCAGCAAGAACCTTTTGGCGCTCGCGAAAGCCAATCGAGCTCGATATTCCTTCTTCTCGTCATCAGAGATTTATGGCGACCCTGATCCAAAACATGTGCCCACGGCCGAGAGTTATCGTGGAAATGTGTCCAGTCAGGGCCCGCGCGCCTGCTATGATGAATCCAAGCGTCTGGGGGAAACCTTATGCTATATTTATCACACCCATGATGGCGTAGAAACGAACGTAATCCGCCCATTCAATGTCTATGGCCCAGGTATGCAAGAGCGTGATTATCGCGTGTTGCCCAACTTTGCTAACCGCGTGAAAGGGGGGCGCCCACTGCAGGTATACGGTTCCGGCAACCAGACGCGTACCTATTGCTATGTAGTCGACGCCATGGATGGTTTCCTGCGCGCGATTTTGCGAGGTGTGCCGGGTGAGGCCTATAATATTGGTAATCCCAAACCGGAAATCAGTGTTGCCGAGCTGGTCAAAGTAATTGAAGGCTGCGTGAACCAGAAGGTAACATACGATATTGTAGAATATCCGGACAGTTATCCGGCCGATGAACCAAATCGCCGTTGTCCGGATATTCGCAAAGCGCGCTTCCATCTGGAGTATGAGCCACAGGTGACCCTGGAAGACGGATTGCGCCGCTTCTTCAGCTGGACGCAGGATAACTATACCGGCGAGGTTTAAGTGGCCTACCGGATTGCACTTGTCGGGGCGGGCAACTGGGGCCGGATTCTATTGAAAAACCTGATCGGGATTGATGGATTGACACTAGGCTGGGTCGTCAGCAGCAATCCCGACGTTCAGGCTTTGTTGCCTCCTGAATGTGTGCGCGTAGACAGCCTTCCCGGCATCCTATCCGATAGCCGAGTTGATGCTGTGGTGGTGGCTGCGCCGTCGCGGATACATGCAGCCATTGCGCTGCAAGCCCTGGAGCATGGCAAGCATGTTTTCCTTGAAAAGCCGATGTCCCTGGTGACTTGCGATGCCGAGAGGCTTTTAGAGGCCACCGTTGAGACCGGCCTGTGCCTTCAAGTTGACCATCTTGACCTTTATAACCCTGCCTTCTGTGGCTTGCGGGAACGTGTGAAGTCGCAGAATATGGCGGGTAGGCACGTCACATTCCGTTTCGGAGGCGGCCACGCCATACCTTATGGCAATCAATTGCTGTGGGAATGGGGCCCGCATGCCGTGGCCTGCCTTGTCGACCTGTTGGGGGAGCCATTGGAATGGCAAGTCGTTCGACATCTAGGCTCACACGGCAGCACGATCTCGGTTCGGGGGCTCTGTGCTGACAGGATTACGTTTGATCTTGAAGTCTCGGACGATTGGGCCGAACGGCAACGGTTGGTGTCTTTTGAGGGGCAGGGTGGCTTGTACAGGTATGACGATACCCAGGGTCAAAAATTGATGCTGGCGGGCTCCGTCGCGGACTATGGGTCAGAGACGCCTCTTCAGGCGTCGCTGACTGCCTTTGCCAGGAGCCTGGAGCAGAGAACAGCGCCATACAGCGATGCTGTGATGGGGCTGAAGGTGACCCGGTTCCTTGAAGCGTGTGCTGCCCGTCTGTCCTGAGGGTGGAATTGGCCTGTTACACCGCAGCTTCTTCAAATGCCGAGGGATATATTTCCCGCGCCTTTTCTTCCGCCAAATCGGCCAGAGGGTGGCCGAATTCGCGCAGCTTGTGGGCGAAACTGGCATTTGAAGGTAACAGTTTAATACATGTCTCTATATGCATATCCTGCTCGTCGGAAATTTCGGCATACAGGCGCGTCAGCAGCCAGGTCATATAGCGATGGAACGCTTTTCCCACTTTGCCTTGGTCTCCCTTGGCTTGCAGGAAGGGCAGGTCCATCAACATTACCTTGGCTTCTTTCATTTCCTCAGCAATAGAGGGGAAATTTGGGTAAAGGTTCGCAATGGTTGTTTCATCTACCGGCCAATCTGTCGGTGTGGTCTGGGCAAGGGTGTCCAGCATCTTGGCGATTTCATCTGCCAACAAGTTACCCACTTCAAGATTGGCCATCACATAATTCCAGTGATCAATCGCAGTGGGCCGCTTTATCATTTGGTAGAGAAGCTTGATCCCACTTGCGGGATCTTTTTCCCAGGCAGTGCCGATCTGTGCTGGCAAGAGGCCTTTGAGATTATTGAAGCTGAGTTCCTGAAGCAGGAAGGGCAGCAGTACCAATAGGTCGCGTGCGGTTTCAAACGGTGGCTTCTTGGACGGTCCTAGCAAATGCAGGATGGCCCGTGATTGTTTGCCCGACAGATTGGAGTGGTAGAAAGCTTGTGCCAGATGATGGGTGGCAACGCGGCTGGTGGGGCGCTGTTTATAGGTTGCCTGCAAGCGCTCTTCGGGAATTGCCGCAACTTTGTCACATAAATCCAGGAACAGCTTCTCGTAGGCATATTCCGTCTCGACAAAGTCCCTGCCTTTTCGCGAAATTTCAGCAACAAGGGCCGGGTTCTCCAGATAGTGCAGCAGCTGCGCTTCAAAGTCGTCAACCGTGAAGGTGGCCAGGTGTTTGGCTTCCTCAAAGTAATCCGTTATGGGTTGATCCTTGATCGGGTAGTCCGGCCGAAGTTGCATCAGCATGGTTCCGGCATTGATCAGTTCGATAGTCCGATAATTGTATGGCCCGTGCCAACCCACCACATTCAGCGCGATCTTGGACCGCGCGATGGTCCGCAAATACTCATTCTTCTCAAGGCCAGACACCTTTACAAGATTATAACGGTCACCATATTTTTCGTTGAAAGCATCGAACAGGTCATTCACCCTTGCTCGATAGTCGCCGTAGACCGCGTCAGATTGCCTGCCGAAGCTGACAAGTACATCAATGTCCTTCTTTTCTTGAAAGTTGGGCACGATATGGTGCAGCGAGCCATAGATCATGCCGAAGGGGTGATCTATGAAAAGCTGATTGGGATAGGTTTCACGAAGGATGCGACTGAAAGCCAGCGAGAAGGGCAGCACAATGTCGAAGAGCGGTACATAGTTTGCGATTTCCGCGGCCTTGAAATGGTGACAGATGCCGGCGACAGTCGGAAAAGGTGCTTTTTCCAAGCCTCGCGGGACAATGCTGGCGCCGCAGATGTAGGGATCCCAATAGAAGTCCGGCTTGTATCCTGCAGGCAAGCGCTGCACCACTTCAGCCATGGTTTCGCGAATATGGTCAAACTGGACGCGGTCCGTCCTGTTGGCCATGGTGTTGCTCGTGGTCAACGACACCAGATCGACTACCTTGAGCATCGGCACAGTATGGAAATTGGGATAGATGTTGTCGTTCAACGTGCCCAACAGAACGCGCGGACGGCGGATTTTCAGGTGCGTCTGGTTTTTGACGCGAAATTCATTGCGACGTAGAAGCAGCGGTATATTGTCGGGTGCCTGCGCCAGCAAGCTCTCATATGTCTGTTCAACTTCAGGAATAAGGGACGGGTCTTGGCCTGCAAGTTGCTCGAAAGCTGTCAGCTTTTGTTCAAGGTCGGTCATAAAATTCTATTTATCCAGAATGCGGTAAATCAATGTGAAGCCAGCGTGCTGGTCATTTAATCTGGCTTGGAACAATCAAACATTGTGCCAATTTCCTTGATGATCCGCTGGCACGAGTCATCTTCGAATAATCGCTTGCCGATTTCACCCATGTGCGCGAAGTCTTTGCTCCGGCCGAGAAACGCCCGCAGCGCAACAGAGAGGCTGGGGTCGTCAATGTCGCCATGAAGGCCCAGGCTGACGGCGCAGCCTTCAGCTGCGATGGCTTGCGATGCTTCGGCGTCATCTTTGCTGTGGGGCATGAAAGCCACGGCACATCCATGGGCAAGGGCCTCAAAAACCGTGATGCCATAGGCGGTTATCACCGCATCATGAGCCAGGAAAAGAGATGCCATGTCGTCTGAGGGCGGCAGAATTTGCGCGTTGGGCAGCAATTTCTGCAGTTGGCTCTGACGTTCGTTTAGGTTTTCGAAGTTTGGGCCCAGCAGTACCGAAACCTTGAAGTCGCTCGGCTGCTCAGCCAGAAGCTTGGCGACGCGTTCGGTCAGGCCAAACGGGTCGCTGCCGCCAAATGATATCAGGACGTCTCTTTTCTCTTCAGGTGGCGGTGACAAGACGCCATCCCTCTTTGCTGGCAGCACCAGCCATTGCCAACCGGCCTTGGCTTTGCATCCGGCCTTGTCCCAGTCAAGGGACTTGACCTGCGGTGTCGGTGGCAAGAAGCTGATGTCAGCTTGGGTGATACGGTCGCCGGCGTCGTCGATCAAGGCTATAGGTATAGCATGTTTCTGGCGAAGGGCCTTTAGGTCAGCAGCGGTCAGGCCGTCTCGAACATCAATGACCAGCGCGTCATAGGGGGATTCTGCCAGAATGGTTTCAATATCGTGTGCCACTGGACGGGGGGGCAGACGCCGCACCGAAAAGCCTTGATCCGAGGCCACCTTTGCCGCGGTTTCTCCAAGGCAGGCAATGGTGACGCCATAGGAGAAATAGGTTCGACTGCACTCCGCCAGGGCAAGGGTGCGGGCAAGGTGGCCCATTCCCACCGGCCCACCAGCCTCTGTGATGAAAAGCATCCGCCTTGTGCGTTCATCCACCGTTTTTTGCCTTACACTGGCATTGATGGACAGTAGTTCAGGCTGTGCCGTTAAAATGGCAACCGCGTCTGCGGCGTCCAGGTCTCCCGCAGGGGTGTTTGCTTGCTGGTATAGCTTTTCGAAAAAATGGAGATCCGCGGGTGTATCTATTGACGCGTGAACATTGTCTATCAGGTGCCGTTCTTCGAACGTGAAGGGGGTAGCCTTGCCAAGCTCAGGCCGTTGCCCCAGATATCCCGTAACATGCTCCTGCGCTGCCGGGAGGTCGCCATAGTCGGTCGAGAGGGTGCGGAATAGTGCGTTGCTGACCACTTCGAACCCACAATGAATGGAGGGTCTTGGATCGTTCTTGATGCGGTCTGCGCCCGCCCTGGCCAAGGTCTCGACAATGCGGTCAATTGTTTCCGTGTCAATTAGGGGGGCGTCGCCCGTAATGCGGACAATATAATCTGCCGGATAGGCATCAACGGCTGCAGCATATCGTGCGAGGACATTGTCAAGTGGCCCCCTTATGTAGGCGATCCCTTCCTGGGTGCAATAGGATTCCAGCGCGTCGTCTGACGGTTCTGTGGACGTGGCCACCACGATATTGGTCACGTTGCGACTTTTCTTGAGACGATGCACAATATGCCAAAGGACCTCTTTGCCCATAAGCGGCTTCAAGACCTTGCCCGGAAATCGGCTGGATCCCATTCTGGCCTGAATTATTGCAGTTGCTGTCATGTCTATCCTGCGACTTGGAATGATAACTTGCCCTGACTTTAAAAAAATTGCTCTGGCGTATCGAATCCGCTTAGATTGAAAGAAGCCTACTGCGATTGGCCGGCAGATGTAAAACTGTAAGTAAATCAATTTAGTTAGAGATATTTGGCAGTATGAGAAGAGACTGGATATTGGTGATAGGCGGGGGGAAATCACAGCTTCCTTTCATCGAGGCAGTCCTGTCTACTGGTTATGCGGCTTTTGTGGTTGACCGCAATGAGACAGCGCCCGGACGGGCTGTTGCCACACGCTTTGCAGTTGTGAGTACTTTCGACGCCGACGGGATTCTTGACGCGGTGGCTGACACGCCAATCTCCGGACTTATCGCTTATAGCGCGTTTCCTCAGGCGCAGGCTGCTGCAGCTCGATGTCGCGAACACTTGGGTGCCCCGGGGCCGAGAAGTGATTTGGTTCGCTTGCTGGGCGACAAATGCCGATGGAAAGAGCGGTTGGCTGAAGTAGGGGTTTTGACGCCTCTTTGGGGCGACAGCTTGGAGCAAATTTCATTGTTTGAAAATAGCTCTGGACGAGTGGTGGCTAAGCCACGATCTGGTGGTTTCGGGTCGCAAGGAGTACATATAATTAGCCAGGCGGATGAGAGCTTGGCTGAGTTTGGCAGGGCAGGCGATCATTTTTTTGAAGCCTATATTGAGGGTGAGCAGTTCAATATTAGTGGGTATGTGAATGGGAGCGAATGCCACCCCTTGATTTTCAGTCGTAAAATAATGTTGCGTGGCGCGCTGCCACATGGATTTCAGACGATAGACCCGGCGTGTGATATGGCGAGCGCATTGTGGACGGTTGTCGAGGCGAGTGTGGGTGCTCTCAGTCTAAGACACAGTTTTTTCAGCTTCGATGTTATCGTTCGGGGGGGGACCCCTTATGTTATTGATGCGGGATTGATGTTGGATGCCCGCTTGGATTTCCTGCTTCGGAAAGCTGGGGTGCCCATTTATCGTCTGGCCGTGCTCCAATCTATGGGGCAAGACGGGGCTTTGGTTAATCCATGTGCTGCGGACTGGTGTCTAAAGTTCCATTATGCGAAGGGGGCCGGTGTTGTGTCTGATAGGATGGTCAGATCTGAGACCCTTTTTTTAGAGAAGGAACCGGGGGATAGCGTGGCTAAACCGACTATTTTGGCAGATGCTGTCGCTGTCACTATTGCACAGGCTCCCGGCGGTTTGGATGTAATGCCTGATCCGGATCTCGTGGATTACAATGACAGCGGCATGGGAACGACGGCATGAAAAAGAGCGTGTTGATGATTGGGGGCGGTATTCAGCAAGTGGACTCCGCCAAGGCTATCCGGGCTGCGGGCTATAATTTGATCGTGGCCGACCGGTCATCTACTTCTCCCTGTTTTGAGGTAGCAGACCATTGCCTCGTTGCGGATGGCACTGACATTGAGACAATTACCGCCTACGTGCTCAAAAACAAGCAGGCAATGAATATTGCTGGAGTTTTTTCCCTGGTAAATCTGACAACTTCGGCGGCTTTTGTTGCCCATGCTTGCGGCTTGCCTGGTGTGCCGCCCGCTGCGGCGGTAGCGGCACAGAATAAAGCGCTGATGAAAGCCTGTTTTCGCGAAAATGGTATTGCTACACCATCCTTTTTCGAAGCGACAAGTATGGAAGAGGCCGAGGTAGCGTTTGATGCCCTTGGGGGGCATGTGATGGTTAAAGCCACCAACCTTTTCGGCGGGCAAGGTATTCGTGAAGTACTTGATAAGGCGGAGCTGAAGGATGTCATGGAGAATATGCAAGCCCTGTCTGGCTACAGCGGGTTACTGATAGAAGAGGTGGTTGAAGGCCGGTTTGTCGACCTGAACGGTATCTTCATGGCGGGCAACTTTTACCGTGCGGGGCATATTTGCAGTGATTTTTTAACCGAATACCCTGAGGGCAAAAAAATCAGCCCCATTGAGAATGTTATCCGCTGTCCCGGCAACGTTTCATCTGATGAGCTGGACAGCCTTTATGCGCTGTTTGAGCGTGCTCACCGTGCGTTGGGGACAGACTTCGGCCCAGTAGGGGCTGATGCCATCTTGACACCTAAGGGGCCAATGTTGATTGAAGTTGGACCACGATTGCATTCACCTACCTGCACTTATTATATGGTTCCGAACGCCCTCGGTCCGAACGCGCTGAAAGCTGCCGTAAATGTTATGGCGGGCGACGCGTTGGATCCCGAAGACCTTAGGTTCGGCAAAGGGGAGGCAACCATGACGGAGCTGGTTTTGTGGCGGCCAGGCAAGCTCAAGGACGTGGTCGGATTTGAAGAGGCCGCTAGTATCCCGGGGGTTTTGAAGCTCTATCTCCATAAAAAGCCAGGTGAAACCATTCCGCAATATACAAACTCTACCCAAATACCATTCGCGGTCATTGCCAAGGGTAAGACCCCTGCCGATGCACAAAAGGTTATCGACGCGGTCAAGGCGACAGTGAAGCCGATATATGAATAAGTAAGGGCCCGATAACCCCTAGGGGCTTTGCAGTCACTGGCTATATAGCGTGAGAATATTTTCCTGGTTCAAGCCTTGCTGAAGAAGGCTTGCCGCAATGTCTTGTTCGCTGGCCCTTGAGGAGATCAACACCGGCTTGTCTTGATGTGACCGCCAAAACGTATCCGGGGAAATAACTTCGATACCTTCAATACATTTACCCCACTTCTGGCTGTCATTGTCTACAATGGCATCGATGGTCACCTGTTCCGAAATCCGGGTATAGTAAAAGAGCTGAGAGGTATGGAGCCCGCCCGCCCAGATGACGATGCTGCCTGCACCCGCCCTGCTCAGGGCCTGATCGACCCGTTTTTGCCACTGGCTGTGTTCCCAAGCTTCAAAGTCGGCCAGCACTTGCCGTGACCAGCTGAAATCATTCTTCAAGCTATATTGAGGCGCCTCAGTTTTTTTGGCCAATACACGTTGGACTGGATATTGGTCTGTTTCAAAGTCGTCCTCAATCTCGGAAATCATTTCGAATCCTGAGATATGCAGCATGTTGGTTAGTGACGCGTGGGAAAAATAGTTGATATGCTCGAACGTGAAATAGCCTTCAATCAGATGTTCCGGGTCCGTGAGGAGGGGGACTTCAACCAGGATGATGCCATCGTCAGCCAGCATGGTTGCCGCCTTTTTAAGAGCTGCAACTGGATCATAAATATGTTCGAGGACATGTGTCAGGATAAATAGATCATATGTCTCGTCTCGCGTGGGGGCATAGCTCTCGAAATCACCGATTTTGGCCTCGATTTTCCATTGTCTTCGACCAAGGTCAACGGCTGATGCAGAGGGGTCGCATCCTGACACATCCCATCCAGCAGCCTTGAAGCGGCTGAGTGTATAACCATCGGAACAACCAACCTGGAAAGCCTTGCCTATAGTGGCTCCGGACCTGGCGACATATTTTACTTGGTCTTCCACAATATGGACCTTCCGGTCCGACGGTGCTCCACCGCGGCCAGAATTCGTATAGTTTGAATAATTCTGATAATATTTCAGCATCGTTTGCTGCGGCACCGCCGGGTCTTGCAGGACAAGGCCGCAGCCACTGCAGACGCGATAGGCCATGCGTTGTATGCCAACACCAAGAACATCCATTGTCCGGTCCAAAAAGACAGGTCCTTCACTGGATCCGCAAATGAAGCATGGCCGTCTGATGGTGGTTTCAGATGGGAATTCGAACTTGGTCATGGACTGGGATCCTCGAAAGTTTTTCAATGACGTAAATAGCTTAGTCGATTATAGCTGGGCTAACATCAAGTTTTCTTGGGTGGGCGGGCTCGTTGGTTTTTGAATTGAGTCTTATGAATAAAATGGCACGCAAAATGCTTAATGAAGATTCACGATAATCATTCATGATTACTGGCAGGGATGTCAGTTGATCAAACTGGATGTTGAAAGAGAGAATAGATGCAAGACGGTCTCCATGAAAAAGCGGTCGCATTACGCGCTTTAGCGTTGCGCGCCATCCATTCGGCCCGGTCGGGGCATCCGGGTGGCAGCCTTTCTGTTGCTGACATCCTGACCACACTTTATTTCGATGTGATGCGTATCAGGCCGGAGCAGCCTGACTGGATCGACAGGGATAGGCTGATCTTGTCAAAAGGCCATGCCTGTCCAGCACTTTATGCAGTCCTCGCTATGAGGGGATATTTCCCTGAAGAGGACGTTCTTGGGCTTCGCCATATTGACAGTCCCATGGAAGGCCATCCCGACTTTCGAATGGTAGGCGTTGACGCGCCTTCCGGATCGCTCGGCATGGGATTGAGCCAGGGACTGGGGATGGCCATGGGAGCACGCTACCAGAAAAAGGACTTTCGGACGCATGTCATTCTTGGAGACGGAGACCTCCAGGAGGGCAATACCTGGGAGGCCATCATGGCTGCAGGGCACCATAAGATGGACAACCTTGTTGCAATTTATGATTCCAATAAATTGCAGGGGGATGCACCGGTCGAGGTTCAACTGAATCTTGGTGATGTGGGAGCAAAAGTAGCCCAGTTTGGCTGGCATGCAATCAATGTTGATGGCCACGATCATGCAGCGCTGTGCGCAGCTTTCGAGGAAGCCAAATCAACCAAGGGGCAGCCAACATTCATTGTGGCAGACACGGTCAAAGGTAAAGGAGTGTCCTTCATGGAAGGGGTGCTTTTCTGGCATGGCAGCGTGACAATGTCCGACCAGCAACTTGCCGACGCATTGAAGGAGTTGGAAAATGTCTAGCCAATCCGATCTCACCTACTGGACTCCCGGCGAGGAAATATCTGTCCGTGACGCGTTCGGCCGTATTTTGGTGCATATGGCGCAAGAGCGAGGCGACTGGGTCTTCCTTGATGCCGATGTGGCTGGCGGGACAGGTGCCAAGCCGTTGATCCAGTCTAACCCGGAACGGGTTCTGCAGTTCGGTATCGCCGAACAGAATATGATGGCTGCTGCCGCCGGTGTGGCCGATACAGGGCTGATCCCCGTTGTTTCCACCTTCGCTGCTTTTGGCTGCATGCGCGCCCATGAACAGTTCCGAACGGCCATTGCTTATGCCGGCCGCAACGTGAAACTATGCTGTTCCCACCATGGCTTGGATGTCGGGCCTGACGGAGCGACAGCACAGATGCTGGAAGACCTGGCGACCATGCGTGCTATTCCGGAAGTCACAGTTATAAGCCCGGCGGACGCCAATGAATTTATGAAAGCTTTTGCAGCTATCTTGGATCATGAGGGACCCGTTTATATGCGGATCGGTCGTAGCCCTACGCCGGTTGTTTATAATGCGGATCATGAGTTTGTCGTAGGCCGAGCCCACAGGATCAGGGAAGGTCACGATGTCACCGTGTTTGCGACCGGTGTCATGGTGCCAAGGGCGCTGAGCGCGGCCAAGGAACTTGAGGCGGAGGGTGTGTCCGTCCGCGTTGTCAACATGTCCACGATCAAGCCGGTTGACAAGGCTGAAGTGATTGCTGCGGCGCGCGAGACGCGTGGGATTGTCTCTGCCGAAGATCATAATGTCCTGGGCGGTATGGGCAGTGCCATAGCGGAATGTCTGGCTGAATACCAGCCAGCTCGCATGCGGTTTGTTGGCGTACAGGACAGGTTTGGCAAGTCTGGTGAACATACCAATCTACCCGCGATGTTCGGCATTGATGCTGCCGCTGTGGCTGAGGCCTGCCGGAAAATTTTAAGAAGCGAGTAACGGAGAAACCATTATGCCAAAGGTTGCGTTTGTAACCGGGGCTAGCCGAGGCATTGGGCGGGCAATCGCGGAGCGATTTATTGCCGAAGGCTATCTGGTGGCAGTCGGGTATCGGATGAATGATGCTGAAGCAGCAAAGGTTTGCCTAGGTCACGAGAATGCGATCCCGGTCAAGCTCGATGTCGGGTGTCGCGGCGATGTGCAAGCAGCGCTTGAGAAAATCGAGAGTAATTTGGGGCCTGTCGATATATTGGTGAACAATGCCGGTATCGCGCAGGAAAAACCGTTCTTCGACATTTCAGACGACGATTGGGCCCATATGCTCAGTACCAACCTGCAGTCAAATTTCATTATGTCGCAGGAGGTATTGCCGCATATGATCGAGCAAAGTTGGGGCCGGATCGTCAATATCTCGTCAATCGGCGGCCAATGGGGTGGACTGAACCAGGTCCATTATGCAGCTGCAAAAGCCGGGCAAATCAACTTTACCCGGTCGTTGGCCAAACTCTTTTCCGAAAAAGGTGTTACGTCCAACGCGATTGCTGTTGGTCTGGCAGAAACTGATATGTCTAAAGCCGAGTTGAACAGGTCCGATGGTCAGAAAAAAGTAGCAGGGATTCCCGTCGGCCGACTTGCCGATGTCCGGGAAATTGCGGCAACCGTGTATTTTCTCGCGTCTGATGAAGCCGCTTACATCACAGGGCAGACCATCAACCTGAACGGCGGAATGTATTTTGACTAAAAGGCTTCTTGTTTTGGGCGGTGGGCGCCAGGCATTGCGTGGCCTTGAGCAGTTGAAAAATATGGGGCTCGAGCTGGTGGTTTGCGATATGGACCCATACGCCCCGGGCTTCTCGATTGCCGACCACCGGATTGAGGCCAGTGTCTATCATCTGGAACAGTGCTTGCCCGCGGTTCTGGCTTTTCACCGGGACCTTCCCCTGGATGGAGTGATGTGCCTGGCATGCGATGTGCCTCATGTGGTGGCGCGGATTGCAGACGCCCTTGGGACGCCGCATATTCCAATTGCAGCTGCGGACCTTACGGTGGACAAGCTTGCCATGAAATCCCTTTTTGCAAGGGATGGGGTGGCGATCCCTCCGTATGCCGAAGTGGCCTCTCCGAAGGAGCTTCAAAGCTTGGTGGCAGATTGGGGTCGTGTAGTCGTCAAGCCAGTGGATAGCCGTGGGTCCAAAGGCGTAAGCCTACTTGATGACGCTGGAGATTTGGGATGGGCCTTCAAACATGCCCTGGAGGCATCTCCATCGGGTCGGGTCATGGCGGAAAAATTCCTGTCGGGACCTCAAATCAGTAGCGAAAGTGTAGTAATCGAAGGCGAGGCGATAACGCCCGCGCTATCTGACCGAAATTATGAGTATCTAGAAAAATACGCACCTTTCATCGTCGAAAATGGTGGCGACATGCCCAGTCAGGCTTCGGCAGATGAGAAAGAAGCCATTTATGCCCTTATCGGTTCCGCGGCGCGGAGTATCGGTATTGAAAATGGTGTCCTGAAGGGGGATATCGTCCTACACGAAGGCAGGCCCTATATAATCGAGGTCGCCGCGCGTCTGTCTGGCGGATATTTCTGCACCCATCAGATTCCTTTTTCCACCGATGTGTATTTGGTGGAAGCGTGCGCTAGAATTGCCTTGGGCTCAAAGCTTGACCCTGACGCCTATCGGCCCCGGGCCAACCGCTACGTCAGTTCCCGGTGGTTGATCCCAGGGGCAGGGGAGGTGACGGTGGAGGGGGACGCCGCGAAGGTTTCTGCCCTTGAGGGGGTTCTGGCGTTCGAATGTTGGGTAAAGAAAGGTGATATGGTTGCTGAAGCGGAAAATGCGGCAGCATCTGTCGCCATGGTTCAGGCCACAGGGGCTGACCGGGCCGAAGCAATCCGCAAGGCAAATGAGGCATTTAGTGTTTTCGGCCTTGTAACCGAGAGCTGATTGAGCGATTGAAAAGGGTATGACCAGATCGTCACTCTATACAGTGTTTCATCTGAACTTGGCCTTCTCTTCCATCGATGAGGACCAGCATCCAACCGTCATAAATCGCTGTTACTGGCCCCTGCTTCATATGGCAGAGGCTGGCATACCGATCGGACTTGAAGCCACTGGTTATACGCTGCGCGCCATCAACAAAGCTGCGCCAGACTGGATTGAGCGCGCAAAGGAACTGATCAAGCGGGGAACGCTGGAGTTGGTCGGCAGCGGGTTGTGCCAGATCATTGCTCCATTGGTGCCGCCTGAAGTCACGCGTAAAAACCTGGAGCTGGGGCTTAGGGAGTATGCTGCACTTCTGGATGCCAGGCCTCGCTTGGCTTTGATCAATGAACAGGCCTATTCTTCCGGCATTTTGCCTCTCTATGAAGCTGCAGGATTTGACGCCATCATGATGGATTGGGCAGAGCCCGCCAGTCACAATCCGAATTGGTCGCGTAGTTTGGCAGACCGCCCACAAGTTGTTGAAGGGGCCGCAGGAAGTATGCTTCCTGTTCTGTGGTCGGACGCTATCGCGTTTCAAAAATTCCAGCGTTATGTTCACGGGGAACTATCGGTAGAGGAATATTTTGAGTTTCTATCGGAGCAGATCGTCAAGGGTGCCCAAGCTATCCCTATCTATACAAGCGACGCCGAGATTTTTGACTTTCGCCCAGGTCGTTTCCAGAGCGAGGCAAGCCTGACAGGCGCAGAATTTGAATGTATTCATATTTTGCTTAAGAGCATCAGGGCGAACCATGACGTAGAGCTTGTTCTACCGTCTGAGGCGCTGAAGCATCTAGAGAGGAAAGCAGACCCAATTCGCCTCGAAACAAGCCAAGTGCCAGTGCCGGTGAAGAAGCAGCGTAAGTATAATTTGACCCGGTGGGGGGTGACCGGTCGGGACGATACCCGCCTAAACACCCTATGCTGGCGTAAATTCAGTGAAATGACATCGGCCAGCAGAACGCAGGAATGGGAGGATCTCCTGTATCTTTGGGCGAGTGATTTCCGCACCCATATTACGGAAAAGCGCTGGCAGTCCATGCTGGATGGTTTCCCAAAAATTACGCCGAAACCAAAAACGCCGTCCACCGTGTTGGATAGCAATATACCTTCCGTCGTATCTGTGGATCAGGCTGGCAGGTTTTTGGCGCTGGAAAGTGGTGGGCTCCACCTTGTGCTGAATTGTTATCGTGGCATGGCAATCCAGTCTTTCGGCTATGGCTCTGCGGACCTGGCTCTGTCTGGAAAACTCGACGCGACCAGTGTGCTAGGGACCTTGCAACATGGTTTTTTCGATGACATAGCCTATGGGGCTGACTTTTATAGCGGCCATTTCGTGCATGAATTACGCCACGCCCACAAGGTAACCGACCTGGGACAAGCTCAGCCGGATCTGACCTGGTCCCATAGTGATAATGCCGTTGTTGTGACGTCTTCCATTGCTACAGTGGCTGGAAACTTGTCCAAAAAAATCACCTTTTGCCCAGGTAGTAAATCTCTGACTGTGGCCTATGACTTGTCGCAATTAACCATTGAAAGAGGGGTGACCAGATTAGGCTTCGTAACGCTTAATCCAGATTTCTTTACGGGGTCTGAGCTGTTTCTTGCCTGCCGCAATGGTGGCGATGAACTTGAGCATTTCCCTTTGTCTGGGCCCGGCGGGGTCTTGGAAATTGATCATGGTAAACCGGTCTCTCACCTTGTTTCCGCATCAACGGCACTAGGATTGACTGATGGTTGCCTTTATCTCGGGGACGAGAAGACGTTTGTATGCCTGGAAATGGCGCGAACTGACTGCGCAGGTTTGGGTATGATCGAATGCCGGAAAATCAGGGACAAGAATTTCATCAGAGGATTTCTCAGTGTTGAGGAGTTGGATGAGACCAGTCGGTTAGTTCCTGGCGGTTTGTCGGATAGGATGGCACCGCTGCAGCATGTCGTTCGGATAAGCTTGGGGGATACTCCTAATTTATTATAGTATAAAAAGAATTCTTCCCGTGGGTCACAATGGATGATAGGCATATGAGGCAGAGACACAAGGAGGTAGCCGATGGTGACATCGACCTTTAGCGGGGAAAAATGTGATCTTGACGGGCGGTCAGTTCTTATCACAGGGGGCACAGGTTCCTTCGGTAAGACGCTGCTGAAGGAACTTCTAGCGTCGCACAATCCGCGCCGCGTCATCGTGTTTGCACGGAGCGAGTTCAGCCATTTCCAATTGCAGAATACGCTTGCTGTGGAAGACCAGAAGAAAGTGCGCTTTTTCATTGGTGACGTGCGCGACCGTGAGCGCCTTATCATGGCGATGCGGGATGTGGATGTGGTCATCCACGCTGCGGCCCAGAAGCAGGTACCTCTTGCCGAATACAATCCTTTCGAGTGTATCAAGACCAACGTTATCGGAGCAGAAAATGTGGTTCAGGCTTCGATCCGCGCCGGCGTGAAGCAGGTGATTGCGCTGTCGACAGACAAGGCCGTAAACCCGATCAACCTTTATGGCGCTAGCAAGCTGGCCTCGGATAAGATTTTTGTTGCTGCAAATTCATTGGCTTCTGGTACAGGAACTCGCTTTGCGGTGGTTCGCTATGGCAATGTGTTGGGGTCAAAAGGCAGTGTGATCCCTTTCTTCAGGGAGCTCTTGAAGAAAGGGGACGCGGAACTGCCGGTTACTGACCCACGCATGACCCGTTTCTGGATCACGCTTGAAGAAGCGGTTGCCTTTACCCTTTCCTGCTTGCCATTGATGGTGGGTGGCGAGATTTTCGTTCCCAAGATTCCGTCCATGAAGATTACCGATCTTGTGGAGGCGTTGGCTCCGGGCATGCCTCAGAAGGTCGTGGGCATCAGACCCGGCGAGAAACTTCATGAAATTATGATCACCGAGCACAATGCTCGAAATACAGTCGATCTTGGGGACCGTTACGTTATTGAGCCGGAGTGGAGCTTCTGGACTCGTCCTTCGCTTGCAGACGAAGGCCACCCGATCATGCCAGAGGGTTTCGAATATGTCAGTGACCAGAACGATACCTGGATGACGGTGGATGAACTGAATGAAGTCCTCAAGACAATCCCGGAAGGTGGGCAGTAGCAGGCTGCGATGGCAGAGACATTTCTTCCCTATGGCCGACACCAGATAGACGATGATGACATCGCTGCGGTTGTCGATGTGCTCAAGCATGGTGCGCTGACGTGCGGCCCGAAGGTGGATGCATTCGAGGCGGCCTTTTCAGCGCAGATAGGGACAGCGGAGTCCATCGTCTGCTCAAACGGTACTACAGCGCTGCATCTGGCCATGATGGGCCTTGATATTGGCCCCGGCGACACCGTGATTGTGCCAACAGTCACCTTCCTGTCCACCGCGAATGCCGCTCGCATGGCTGGGGCAGATGTCGTGTTTGCTGATGTTTGCCCAGAGACCGGCTTGCTCACAGCAGAAACCCTTGAGGAGGCTTTCGGTCGTGCGTCCGAACCTGTCAGGGCAGTGTTGCCGGTTCATCTGAACGGGCAGTGCGTGGATATCCAGACCATTTCGGCCATTTGCCACGCGCGCGGAGTAGCGGTAGTGACAGATTGCTGTCACGCCCTGGGCGCCACCTATAAGGGTTCCTTGACTGGCGCGCCAGGCGACGGCCAGTTCGAAGATATGGCCTGCTTTTCCCTGCACCCTGTAAAGTCTATCGCCATGGGCGAGGGCGGGGTGGTGACAACATCTGACACCCAGCTGGCAGCGAGGCTTAGGAATTTGCGAAGCCAGGGAATGGTCCGCGATCCTGCTGACTGGCAGCAAACGGATCAGGCCTTTGCGCCGACATCAGGTGAGCCTAACCCGTGGTATTATGAAATGCAGGAACTGGGCTACAATTACCGGGCGACAGACCTGCAATGTGCACTGGGGCTGAGCCAACTGGGCAAACTTGAAGGATTTGTCGCGCGGCGGCGGGAAATTGCTGCACTCTATGACCAGGAGATTGAAGCACGCTTGAACAGCGCAGTTCCTATTCCGCGCACTCATGCGGCAGAGTCCGCCTGGCATCTCTATCCTGTGCTTATTGATTACAAAGATCTGGGGAAAGACCGGGCAACAGTTATGGCAGAGCTTGCCGCGCTCGGTGTCGGGACACAGGTTCACTATATTCCTGTATCATCACAGCCTTATTATGAGAGGCTGTACGGAAAACAACGGTTTGAAGGGGCTGAGCGCTATTACGAGCGGGTGCTGAGCCTGCCGATTTTCCCGGCGATGACTGATGAAGATGTGACCCGCGTGGTCGATTGTCTTGGGAAAGTCCTGCGCTAGACGCGCGCATCAAAGATTACTCAGGACTTTTATGACGCTAGGGCTTGGGCGGAGCCCCAGGCTTCCCTTGGAAGCCTGGGTACAACGCTGGCAATTACGTCATGAATGGGTGCCATCATTAGCCCTGGAAGAGGGAAAGGATGGACTGTGGTGATTGGTTGGCGATGGAGAGTGCCTGGATACCCAGCTGCTGCTTCACTTGCAGGGCTTGCAGGTTTGCACTTTCTTTTGCCATGTCTGCGTCAACCAGGTTACCGATACCAACTTCAATAACGTCAGCCAGTTTGCCGGCGAAGCTGCGGTTTTGCTCAAGCGATGTCGAGCCCGCGCCAAGTCTGGTCAATACAGAGTTCAGGTTGTTGATGGCGTTACCCAGGTCAACGACGGCTACTGCAGCGGCGGTTTGCGTCGCAATGCTCTGGGAAGCCGAAATTGGAATATTGGCGCTGCCAAGTGTCAGGTCCTGGTGGTTAACCGTCAGGGTCTGTGTGGCATCGGCGTTTGTAATGGCTACAATCGCGTCACTACCGCTGTCAATGAGGTTGGAGCCATTAAATTCAGCGTTATTGACGATCGTCGTGATCTGGTCGCGCAGAGCGGCAAAGTCTTCCGAAAGGGCATTCCGGCTGGTGCTGTCCAAGCCTTGGTCAGCTGCTGCCACTGCTTTCTCTTTCATCTCCAGAAGAAGATCAGAAATCGCGTTAGCGGCTGCAAGGGCGATGTCCACAGTAGAAATACCGCGGTCCAGCGACTGTTTAACAGCGTTCAGGCCCTTCAGGTCACCGCGCAGCTTTTGCGCGATAGAGAAGACGGCTGCGTTGTCTTTTGCAGACGAAATTTTGAGACCAGTGTTGATGTGGGTCTGGGTAGTTTCCAGATCCTTGCTGGTGCTGTTCAGATTGCGAAGCGCGTCGAGGGCGCTAGCGTTAACATTAATTGAAAAGGTCATCTAACCTCTCCTTTTCATGACGTTTTTACCCAACCGATCTCTCG
>JBNKYQ010000015.1:0-21832 GCA_050300975.1 Kordiimonas sp. | reverse complement strand
ATAAAAATATAGCGCGTCATGGAGCCTCTCTAATTCCAAAAAAGCATGCCACACCTGACAGGTTCTCTGCCCGGTAACTCTACAAAAATACTATCTACAAAAAGAGAAGCGGGGGCTCTTGGCCCCCGCTTTGAAGTCTCTTGTCCTAGCCGTCCTCAGGAACGGTAGGTATTTCAGGGAGTTGGCTTCCGCCGTCTTCCTGTTCCTGCTGGATCACTTCCTGAACGATGGTGTCTTCACCGCGCTTCTGAGCCGCGAACCATCCAAGCAGGAGTGAATTGGCAAGAAAGACAATTGCCAGCCATTTTGTCGTCCGGGTAAGAAGGTCACCTGCGCCACGAGCGGTCATCATGCCACCCTGCCCGCCGCCGATACCAAGCGCACCACCTTCAGAGCGTTGCAACAGAATGGCAACGACCATAGCAAGGGCTACAATCAGATGAATGCTCAGCAATACGGTTTCCATGTACCTGTCCTACCTAACGTTGGCCAACCCGCCTTGATTATACAAATCTTGCTCGGGATTCAAAGCGCGGTTTCTAGACCTCTTTGACGGGTTTGCCAACCCTAAAATTTTAATTCCGGTATGCGTCAATGATACCGTTGAAATCTGTGGCCTTCAGGCTTGCGCCTCCGACCAGTGCGCCGTTGACATTATCTGCTGCCATAAGCTCGCTGGCATTGGACGGTTTCACCGACCCACCATACAGAATCCGGAAGCCATTGCCGGCATCGCCAAAACGCTCAACAAGCGCACCGCGGATTGCCGTATGTACCTCGGCCACATCCTCAACAGTTGGCGTGCGGCCTGTGCCGATGGCCCAAACTGGCTCATATGCCACCACAGTATTCTCAGGGGTGCTTGCCGCCGGGACGGACTGCGCCACCTGACCCAGGACGACATCAAGCGTCTTGCCCACGTCGCGCTCTGCTTCAGTTTCACCAACACAGACAATCGCAATCAAGCCCTCGCCCAGCACTGCTTCGGCCTTCGCGCACACCAAGTCGCTGCCTTCGCCGTGGTCGGCGCGGCGCTCCGAGTGCCCGACAATGATATAAGCAGCACCAGCATCGCGCAGCATTTCGGCAGAAATATCACCGGTGTGGGCACCGGATTTGTTGGCGTGGCAGTCTTGTGCACCAATCGCGATCCCCTCGGGCGCATTCGATGCAAACGCTGCAACCAAAGTGAAAGGTGGGCAGATTAACACGTCACAGTTGGCTTCAGCGCCGTCACGGAGAAAGTTGCCAAGGGCTTCGAGTTCCGCCTGGCTTGATGCCAGGCCGTTCATTTTCCAGTTTCCTGCAACCAGAGCAGTCGGTTTCATATTGGGGCCTCATATGATTTCTTTTGAAATTTTTATGGGCCGGTGATTAGCAAATTAATCCGTCTCTGACCAGCTTCCTGTTTCCCCAATCATGCTTGATAGCGTGACCGGCTGACCAGCTTGTCTATCCCGCAGTAAATCGGCTGTTGCAGCGGCTCAAAAGCCTGCTTATGATGCGCGGCCAATCCGGTGGGCTATTCCACCCAATTTACGTAATGATTAATCGACGGGAGCTCGGGCGCATGCTGCTCAAACTTCGCGGGGGACTGGATTCCTTTTTTGTAACTCTTCTTCTTGGCGTCCTGATTGCGGCCTTCGCAATCTGGGGCATCGGCCCCGGCATGCTTGCGGGCAATACGCAGTCTGTCGCGACAGTGGGTGATACCACCGTTCCGACAAACCAGTATGCCAACGCGGTCCAGCGCCGGGCGCAGCAACTGCAGGCCCAATTTGGTGGCCAGTTCACTGCGGACAGGATCATCCAGATGATGCAGCTTGATCGGCAGGTCCTGCAGCAGATGGTGCGGGATGCCGCCATCGCCGAGAACACCCGTGAAATGGGCATGCGCGTCACTGACGCACAGCTCGCAGCCGAGCTTCTCAAGTTCGAAGCCTTCAAGGCGCCAGACGGCAGCTTCAGCCAACAGATGATGGCGCAGGCCCTCAACCAGGCAGGCATGACGCAAAAAGAGCTTTATACTGGCCTTCGCCGCGAAGCCGCCAGCGGCCAGCTGTTTGGCAGCATCACCGACGCTAGCCCGATGCCGCGTGCCCTAGCAGAAAAACTGTATGTCTGGCAGGCCGAGCGTCGCCGCGCGACCATGATCAATTTGGCCGCGTCCGACATTACGGACATTGCAGAGCCGACGGAAGAAGAACTTCAGGCTTACTATGAAGACTCCAAATCCAACTATATGACGCCAGAGCGCCGCAGCTATAACTATGTCATGCTGACGCCGGCCCAGTTCACCGACGAGGTTCAGGTGAATGAGGAAGACCTGCAGCAAGCCTATGATTATCGCCGCAGCGAATTTGTCCGCGATGAAAGCCGCGACCTGCAGATGGTAAGCTTTGCTGACAAGGCCGCAGCCGACGCGTTTATCGCGCGCGTAGCCGCTGGTGAGGATTTCATCACCGTTGGTGCGGAGCTTTCTGAATTTACCGCCGAAGAGCTTCAGCTTGGTGCAAACACCAAAGCTGACCTGCAAACTGATTTCGACGGTGCGACCGCCGACGTGGTCTTCGCCCTTGGCGAAGGCGAGATGAGCGCACCTGTTGAAGGCCTCGCCGGCTGGAACGTCTTCAAGGTTGCCAGCATCACCGCAGGCGAAGAAAAGACGCTCGACGACGTTCGCGCTGAACTTGAAGCATCGCTCAAGGAAGAGCATGCTGTTGACCTGATGTTCGATTTCCTGCCTGACCTTGAAGATGCCATCGCTGAAGATGGCACCCTCACGGCTGCTGCAGCCAAACTGAACCTGCAGCTTGCGACGGTGTCTGAAGTTGATGGCCGCGGCCAGGGCGCTGACGGCTCTCAGAAAGTCACGCTCCAGGAAGAAGGCACAGTCCTTGGGGAAGCGTTCCGCACCGAAATGGGCATTGAGCCTGAAATGAAGGATCTTGACCCATCCGACAGCACCAAAGGTGTTTTCTTCCTCGAGGTGACTGAGATCAAGGAACCAGCAGAGCGCACGTTTGAAGATGTCCGTCCGGAAATCAAAACCGCCTGGATGACGCTTAAGCGCCAGGAAAAGGCCGGTGAGATCGCTGAAACCGCCAAAGCGCGCCTCGAAGCGGGCGAAGACCCAGAAGCCATTGCGCTTGACCTTGGCGGCACATCTTTTGACGCCAAGAATGTTGCCCGCACCGCTGAAGGCACGTCTGGCCTGTCCGCCAACATTCGCCGTCTGATCTTTGATCTGGGCAAAGGCCAAATCGACGCAGAGCGTGCCGCAGACGGAAACGGCTATGTGGTTGTGCGCGTGGATGACATCACCCCAGGCGACGCTGTTCGTGACGCCGCAAAGGTTGATGCCCTGCACGCTGAGCTGCAGGCACAATTTGGCGAAGAACTGTTCCAACAGTATCAAGCCAAACTGCTGGACACCTATGCACCTGAGATCAACTATTCTCTGGTGAACCAACTGTTCCGCCGCGACGCGGATCAGTAAGATAATCGGTGTCAGGCCAGTGAATGACATGTCTGAAATGTCGGATGTCCTGAAGGCGCAGCTTGCGCAGTATCGGGATGGCAACCCCCAGGTCGTATCCACCACGCTGGTGGCCGACCTGGACACGCCCGTATCTGCCTATCTGAAATTGGCCCAGGGCGAGACATACTCCTGCCTGCTGGAATCAGTTGAAGGTGGGGAAACCCGCGGTCGCTATTCCATCATCGGCCTGCGCCCTGACATCGTCTGGCGCTTCGACGGCAATACCGTAGAGGTATGCCGGGACTATGGCACCGAAGGCGCCGCCTTCACGACCATTGACCTGAGCCCACTGGAAAGCCTGCGCCAGCTGCAGCAGGAAAGCCTGATCGACCTGCCCCACAGCCTGCCGCCCATGGCAGCAGGGCTCGTGGGCTATATGGGGTATGACATGGTTCGGCAGATGGAAACCCTGCCTGACGCCAAGCCAGACCCATTGGGGCTTGCCACATCCATCTTCGTGCGCCCAACCGTGATGGCAATTTTTGACAGCGTAACCAACCTGATCACGCTGGTGACGCCGGTGCGGCCACAAGACGGCGTATCCGCTGAAGAGGCCCTTGCTGACGCGGACAAACGCCTTGAGATGATGCTCGAGCGCCTGGACGCGCCACTGCCGCTCTCGTCCGGCCCTGCGAGCCCTGTATTTGAAGAGCCTGTCTCCAACACAGGACAACAGCGCTTCCACGAGATGGTCAGGAAAGCGCAGGAGTATATCCTGGCGGGCGACATTTTCCAGGTGGTTCTCAGCCAGCGCTTCTCGATGCCGTTCGAGCTGCCGCCATTTGCTCTCTATAGGGCGTTGAGGCGCACCAACCCGTCGCCGTTCATGTACCATCTGGCGTTCGAGGACTTTGCCATCGTGGGCTCCAGCCCCGAGATCCTCGTGCGGCTGCGTGACGACGAGATCACCATCCGCCCAATCGCAGGCACCCGAAAACGCGGCGCGACGCCGGATGAAGACGCTGCCTTAGCTGCAGACCTGCTGGCGGACCCTAAGGAACTGTCCGAGCACCTGATGCTGCTGGACCTTGGCCGCAATGACGTGGGCCGCGTGGCAAAACCCGGCAGCGTCCAGGTGACCGCCCGCAACACAATTGAATATTATTCCCACGTCATGCATATCGTCTCGAACGTAATCGGCGAAATTGACCCACAGTATGACGCGATTGACGCCCTCGCTGCAGGCTTCCCTGCAGGTACGGTATCAGGCGCGCCCAAGGTCCGGGCGATGGAAATTATTGACGAGCTGGAAGTTGATGCCCGTGGCCCCTACGCCGGCAGCGTTGGCTATTTCAGCGCCAATGGCACCATGGACACCTGCATTGTGCTCAGGACGGCCATCGTCAAAGACGGCCAGATGCATGTGCAGGCTGGTGCAGGCGTGGTTGCAGACAGCGACCCGGAATCAGAGCATCAGGAATGCCAGAACAAGGCCCGTGCCCTGGTAACTGCCGCCAAGGAAGCGGTTCGTTTCGCCAAATCCAATCGGGGATAACAGGTTGCCGGCACCTGCCCTAGTCGCGCGCCTGCCCGCCCATGCTGTCGTCTGCCAGCATTTCGGCGTGCTGCCGCTTGGCCTCAAGCGCGCCCACAAGCTGTGAAATGGGCACCAGGGCGATGCCCTTGTCTCGCAAACTCGTCTGCCAGGCTTCCAGCGTTTCAAGGGTCACCGGGTATGGGTGGCCAATCGCAATTGAATAGCCGCGCACCCGCGCGATCCGCTCTGCTTTCGCAAGCTGGGCTTCAATCGCCCCGCGCTGCTGGATATTATCCAGGAAAATATCCCGCGCGATGGTCGGCACGCCAAGTGCCCTCGCCGCACTGATGCCGACACTTTTGGGCGAGGTCAGACTATCCAGGAACAGGCGGCCATCGGCCTTCAAGTGTGTCATCACCTCAACCATATGCCCGGCATCCTCCGTCAGCAGGCTGCCCATATGGTTGTTAACCCCCACAAACCCGTCAAAACGGCTTAGGTTCCAGTTCAGGCGGCGTTCGAACTCATCCTGCGACAGGCCCTGCAGCAGCGCATTGGTGCCTGGGTCAGCGGCGTCTCCCTTCGGCTGCATGGGTAGATGCACCATCAACTCATGGCCCGCGGCGCGCACGCGTCCTGTCTGATACTCAAGATGCTCGGCATACGGCAGGTAGGCCAGCGTGTAGGGCCCAGGCATCTCCGCCAGTTGCTCAGTCGCCTGATAGCTCAGGCCGAGGTCGTCAATCACGATGGCAATACGCGGCAGGCTGGTCTCATGCCAGGCGACGGCATATTGGCGCCATGCCGGGTCCTGCTTTTCAGGCAGCAGCTTTTCCAGGTCGCGGATGGGAACCGTGACGTTCCCGCCACCGTCCATATCCGAGAGCACAGCCAGAACGTCCGGGTCCACCTCGGCGTCCGGGGCGTCATTTGTCAGGACGGGTGCTACTGGCTCCTGTTGCAGGACACCATATAGCCCGATGCCGATCAGTACGATCACAAGGCTATAGACCCCAATCACCAGCTTTTTCAGCCGTTTACTCATACAATTTCGGTTCCCTGGCTCGCCATAAAGGGGGCGTGTCCCTTTCGTTTCAATTTTTCTTAAGCCCGTATGCTCAAAGTCTTTTGTAAATGCCGCGAAATTGACCAGTCCGCCATTGACATTCAAGGTGAAAGCCGCAATGTCCAACTAGTTTATGAATCAGCGAGCGGTTTCAATGTATATTCTGATCGATAACTACGACAGCTTTACCTACAATTTGTACCATTATGTGATGGAATTGGGGGCAAAAGTTGAAGTCTGGCGGAATGATCAGATCTCTGTCGAAGATGTGCTCGCGAAAAACCCACAAGGCATCATCATCAGCCCCGGCCCCTGCTCGCCTACTGAGGCGGGTATCTGCCTTGAGCTGATCGAAGCCGCCGCAGGCAAAGTGCCTATCTTTGGCGTGTGCCTGGGTTTCCAAAGCATCGGCCAGGCCTTTGGTGGTGATGTGGTGCGCGCACCTTACGTAATGCACGGCAAGATCAGCGCCATCACCCACACAGGAGAAGGCGTGTTCAAAGGCCTGCCAAGCCCTTATAAAGCGACGCGCTACCATTCCCTGATTGTCGAGCGCAGCACCCTGCCCGATTGCCTTGAAGTGACGGCTGAAACCGCCGATGGCCTTATCATGGGATTGCAGCACAAGACGCTGCCGCTCTACGGCGTGCAGTTCCATCCGGAAAGCATCGCGTCAGAGCACGGCCACGCGCTTCTGAAGAATTTCATCGACATTTGTGAAGCGGGAGCTGAGGCATGAGTGACCTAAGACCCATCCTTGCCAAGCTGGCGGACGGCGAAACGCTGACAGCTGAGCAGTCCCAGGAAGCCTTCAACATCATCATGTCAGGTGCTGCGGATCTCGCCCAGATGGCGGCCTTCATCATGGCGCTGCGCCTTCGCGGCGAACAGGTGGACGAAATTGTGGGCGGTGCCCGTGTGCTTCGGTCCAAGGCCAGCCAAATCAAGGCGCCCGAGGGCATCGTCGACACTTGCGGCACGGGCGGTGACGGCCTCGGCACCTATAATATCTCGACCGCTGCGGCCATTGTGGCCGCTGCCGCCGGCGCACCCGTGGCCAAGCACGGTAACCGCTCAGTGTCATCCAAGTCCGGCTCTGCTGACGTGCTGATGTCACTCGGCGCTGAGCTCGAAATTTCACAAGAGGCCAACGAGCAAAGCCTGATTGACAATAATTTCGCCTTCCTGTTCGCGCCAGCGCACCACAAGGCCATGCGCCATGTGGCACCTGCCCGCGGCAGCTTGCAGCTCAGGACCATTTTCAACCTCCTCGGCCCTCTGGCTAACCCGGCGCAGGCCAAACGCCAGATCCTTGGCGTTTTTGACCGCAAATGGCTGCGCCCGATGGCAGAAGTGCTTGAGAAGCTCGGCAGCGAGCATGTCTGGGTAGTGCACGGCAGTGACGGCCTTGATGAGGTCACCACCACCGGCCCGACCTATGTGGCGGAGCTGAAAGACGGCAAAATCACCGAATTCGAGGTAACACCGCAGTCTGTGGGCCTTGAGGTGTCCGATATCGAAGACCTCAAGGGCGGCGATGCGGACGTGAACGCCCAGGCCATCCGTGATCTGCTTAAAGGCGAGCCATCCGCCTACCGCGATATCGTTCTGATGAACGCGGGTGCGGCTCTTGTTGTGGCGGGTAAGGCCGAGACCCTCAAGCAAGGCGTCGATCTGGCTGCCAGTACCATTGATAGCGGCAAAGCTGCAGCAGCGCTCGAGAAATGGGTGGCGTTCACCCAGGCCAACGCGCCGGAGAAAGCCTGATGGCAGATATTCTTAGGCAAATCTGTGACCGCAAGCGCGAGCATATCGCCGGCGTGAAAGCCTGTGTTTCCCTCGCGGAACAGGAAGCGCGCGCGAAAGCCGCAACCGCCCCGCGCGGCTTCATCAAAGCGCTCAGGCACTCTGTCGACAACGGCCGCTACGGCTTTATCTGCGAGATCAAGAAAGCCAGTCCGTCCAAGGGCCTGATCCGGCCTGATGACTTTGACCCGGCAACGCTTGCGCAAGCATACGAACGCGGCGGTGCCTCCTGCCTGTCGGTCCTGACGGATGAGCCCTATTTTCAGGGCCATGACGACTATCTGAAGGAAGCCCGTGCTGCCGTCTCTATACCCTGCCTCAGGAAAGACTTCATGGTGGACCCCTACCAGGTGGCGGAAGCGCGCGGTCTGGGCGCTGACTGTATCCTCCTGATTATGGCGGCCCTCGACGATTCGCTCGCGGCTGAGCTTGAGGCTGAGGCCCACGCATGGGGCATGGATGTGCTGATCGAAGTGCATGACGCGCCCGAGCTTGAGCGCGCGCTAAAGCTCAAGAGCCCACTTGTCGGTGTCAATAACCGCAACCTAAAAACCATGGAGGTGTCGCTGGATACCACGCTTTCGCTGGTGCCCACCTTCCCTGAAGGCAAACTGGCGGTGGCGGAATCCGGCCTGCGCACCCAAGAGGACCTTGCAGCCTGTGCGCAGGTTGGGGCACAGTGTTTCCTGATAGGCGAGACCTTCATGCGCCAACGGGACGTGGAACAAGCGGTGCGCGACCTTCAGAAAGCGTCGTAACCCAATAAAATATTAGGATAAATTATGAGTAAGTTGTCGCATATCGATGAAACCGGTGCCGCGCACATGGTCGATGTTGGCGACAAGGCTGCGACACACCGCGTTGCCGTCGCTGAAGCCTTTGTTGAGATGAAGGCCGAAACGCTCAAACTTATTCAAGCCGGTGACCTGCCAAAGGGTGATGTGCTTGGCGCCGCCCGGCTTGCGGGCATCATGGCCGCCAAGAAAACCAGCGACCTGATCCCTTTGTGTCATCCCCTACCCGTCACCAGCGTGAAGGTTGATATCACCCCTGCATCAGAGACCCAGTTGCGCATCGAGACCTATGTGAAGGTCACCGGGCAGACAGGGGTTGAGATGGAAGCGCTGACAGCAGCGTCTGTCGCAGCGCTCACGATTTATGACATGGCAAAGGCGGCTGACAAAGCCATGCGCATTGAAGGCGTGCGCCTCTTGCGCAAGGAAGGCGGCAAATCCGGAACCTATGAGGCTGAATGATGATTTCTGTTGAGGACGCGTTCAAACGCATCGTTGAAAGCGCAAAGCCGCTGACGACCGAAAAAGTCCCCCTGGAACAGGCTTCCGGGCGGGTTTTGGCAGCGCCGCTGACCGCACGTCGCACCCAGCCCGGAGCGGATATGTCCGCGATGGATGGGTATGCAGTGAACAGCACAAGCCTGACTGGCGACCCTGTTGCCCTAAAACTGATTGGCGAAAGCGCGGCCGGCAGCCCCTTTGCCGGCAGCTGTGGCGTCGGAGAAGCTGTTCGCATCTTCACGGGCGCGATTGTGCCCGACGGCGCGGATCAGGTCGTGGTACAGGAAGATTGCACGGCAGATGGGGCTACTGTGAACACAGCGATGGGACCTGAGCCCGGGCGCCATATCCGCATGGCGGGTATTGATTTTGCCAGAAACCAGATCGTGCTCGACCAGGGAACCTACATCAGCCCCAAATCGATCGGCTTGGCCGCGAGCGCGGGCTACGACCATCTGATGGTCCACCGGGCGCCAAAGGTTGCGGTCCTGCCGACCGGCGATGAACTTGTGCCTCCGGGCAAGAAGGATTTCGCCCCTCATGAGACTGTCAACAGTACCGCCCCGCAGATTTCAGCCTTGCTAACCGACGCTGGTGCGCACGTGACCATCCTTGGCCAGGCTGGTGATGACCTGAAAGCCTTAAAAGCCGCGGTCAAGAAGGCATCTGACGCCGATATCCTGATTACCATCGGCGGCGCTTCTGTGGGTGACAAGGATATGATGCAGGAAGCCCTGGCAGCAGGAGGCATGTCCCTTGATTTCTGGAAAGTCGCCATGCGGCCTGGCAAACCATTGATTTCCGGCACCATGGGGAACACCAGGGTCCTGGGTTTGCCCGGCAATCCTGTTTCCGCCTTCGTCTGCGCCCTTTTGTTTGCGAGGCCACTTGTGGACCAGATGATGGGCCGCCCTGCCCCCATGCCCACTGGCGTACCTTTGCCGCTGGCAACGGACCTGGATCAGAATGGCTCCCGCCAGCATTATATGCGTGCACGGCTTGTGGGACAGCCAGGCAGCAGGCACCTTGATCCGGCGGTCGCACAGGACAGCAGCCTCGTCTCTGTTCTGGCGCAATGCGATGGCTTGATCATCCGCTCGCCCAACGCACCCGCCGTCAAGGCTGGGACAATGGTGCCGTTTCTGCCATTTTGACCCGAAGCGCCCGAAGGCCTTGACAATCATCCAAAAGGTGAACTAAAAGAGAACATATCGAAAACAAACCCGGAGGGAGCTATGTTAACCGCGAAGCAGAACCAGCTGTTGCTTTTCATTCAGGAGCGACTGGCAAGCTCGGGTGTTTCCCCCTCGTTCGATGAAATGAAAGATGCCCTGGGGCTTAAGTCCAAGTCCGGCGTTCACCGGTTGATCAACGCTCTCGAAGAGCGTGGCTTTATCCGCCGCATGGCCAACCGGGCCCGCGCGATTGAGATCCTCAAGTCCCCTGACAATATGGGCGCAGCGCGCAGCGCCGACAATGTGGTCAGTGCTCCGTTTGGTCAAGCCAAGGCCCCTGCTGCACCTGCAGCCACCAATGACGATACGTTTGAAATCCCGCTTCACGGCAAGATCGCCGCAGGTACACCAATCGAAGCGCTTGAAAACAGAGACAGCTTCGTCTCTATCCCAGGCGCCATGATGGGTCGCGGCAACTGCTATGCGCTTGAAGTGTCTGGCGACAGCATGGTTGAAATGGGCATTCTTGATGGCGATACGGTCGTGATCGAAAGCGCTGATACCGCCCGCGACGGTGAGGTCGTTGTTGCTCTTGTAGACCGTGAAGAAGCCACACTTAAGACCTTGCGTCGTAACGGAAAATTCATTGAGCTTGTGCCCGCAAACCGCGACTACCAGACCCAGGTTCTGGAAGCGGGTCGGGTACAGGTTCAGGGCCGCCTGGTTGGTTTGCTGCGCCAGTACCATTAGGACTGTGACCTAAAGCATGAAACTCTGAGGCGTGGTTACGGACTCGCCTCTTTGCCCCGGATTGGGCCTGCATGCCAGGGCCGATCCCCTCTCTTCCGGCTCCAACGCACTTCCCCTGTCTGAAGGTCGTAGGCCACCGGGCCATAGCGCGCCAGCCCTTCTTCCGAAAGCTTGACCGCAGCACCCCGACAATAGCGGCGCCACCGAACCGGCATAACCACTATGTCAGCGCGCGCGCAGTCCCGCCGCATCCCGTCCATTGTTCGGACCTTTGCGAGTAACAACACTGCGTTCACCCGGGTCAGGCACCCATCGCTATCACAGTGCCGCGTCAGCCTGCCTGGGGGGTCATCTGGCGACAGCCCCCAATAGCGTGCCCATGCATCATCCCGAAAGCCACCACGACGCCCACCCGAGATATCAAAGCGCCCTGCTGACTGGTCAAACGCCGCCACAATATTGCCGCCACTGTCGATCAGCAGATCCTGCCGTGCTTCCTGATAGAGGAATGGCATCAGCATGACAGCCAAACCCGCTGGTAACAAAACTGCGCGCGTCTTGAGGAGAAGGCAAAGAAACAGCGCAACACTGGCCACGACGATAAAACCGCCTGATTGTTGGGGAATATGCGCAACACCAAAACTTGGGGCGGCGAAAAAAGCTGCCGTTTCCCTGACGAGATCAAGCGCGGCCGCCATGACATGCAGAATCGGCGCCTCAAGCCCAAAAGGCATCATCAAAAGCGCCAGGAGTGCCAGCGGCATCACTATGAGGCTAACGATCGGCACAGCCACAAGGTTAGCGCCCAGTCCTACCAGCGGCGTTGCCTGGAAATGGTACAGCGCAAAGGGCGCGACTGCCACTTCAGCCACGATGGTCGTGAAAGCAGTCATCGCCAGGAACCGCAAGACTTTGCCTGTCAGCCCCTCCCCCATAGGTATCTTGAGCGTCGAACGCGATAGCCGCTCATAGGCCACGACCAGCGCCGACGTCGCAGCAAAGGACATCTGAAACCCAACGGATAGAATAGCTTCAGGCCAGATCATCAGGATCAAGCCAGCGGCGATTGCCACATTGCGGATGGACAGAACTCTCCGGTCCAGAAGCACAGCCAGCAAACCAATGGATACCATGACAAAGGCGCGCACTGTCGCCATGCCCAAGCCGGAAAGCAACAGATAGCCGAGCGCAACGCACCACGCCACACAGGCTGCCAGTTTCCTTGGCGGCACCCGCAGCGCAATCGTCGGCCAGGCAGCGAACAGCAGTTCAAACAGAAAGAATGCGGCCGTGGTGATAAGCCCCATGTGAAGCCCCGATATGGCCATCAGGTGCGCGAGACCGGCATCCCTAAAATTATCAACGGTCTCTTCACTGAGATAGTGCCGATAGCCCACCAGGAGCGCTACCGTTACGGCACCTGACTGATCTGCCTGATCTGCCATGATGCGCTCGGCCACAGACTGGCGCATCCGCTCAATACCGGCGGTCAGGCTGGCACTTGGCGGCGCAATCACCTCAATGGGCCCTGCCGCGAAACCTTCGGCGCCGATGCCGTCGAAGAAGGCCTTGCGGGCAAAATTGAAGCCATCCGGGGTGATAGCGCCCCTTGGCCCACTCAAAAGCGCCTTTGTGCGGATAATGCTGCCAGCGCGCAGATCACCAGCAATCTGCGTACGGACGAGCAATCGAACACGGCTTGGCAGCTCACTCGCCCTGTTGTTCATGCGCAATGGCCTGACAAGCAGGCGGATTGCACCGCTGGGCCTTTCCTCCACCCGCTCCAACTGACCTTCGAGTGTCACATACTGTTCAGAGGTAAAAACCGGACCGCGCAGCCGCTCGATCCGTCCAGCCGCACACGTCATGCCTAGAATGAAGGCCAGAAGGAACGGCAAGCCAATGCGTCGGCTTTTGGGCACCAAAAGCATTGCAATGCTCCCGACGGCAGTCAGAGGAAGAAGCCAGGAAAAGCCAAGCGGTTCTGTGTCTGGCACGATCTGAAGCAGGCAGCCAGCCGCGAAAGCCGCCACCATTGTCATCAACCGCCATTCTGCATGCACGTGTTGCAGTGCGTCATAACCACGCACGGTCCGCAACACCGGGGCTTGAAGGATAGGTGACAACATTATTCCGCCTATTTATAGGTGTAATAGCTCGATCTAAGGTACAGTATCGCGCGGAATATTGTGTCGGAGCATAAAAAATTGCTGCACTGCAATTTGTGTTGTGGAGAAACATGTGATACAAGCCAATCAAATTTTCTTTTAGGCCGCTCCCTCACTTTTCCGGCGTCCTATATTTGTTATAAACAACAAGGGTTTAGTTCCTGAGCATGCAAACTGACATGCCCACAGTGGTTACACGATTTGCGCCTTCTCCGACTGGATTTCTCCATATCGGTGGGGCCCGCACCGCTTTGTACAATTGGCTGCTTGCCCGTCATTTCGGCGGGACCTTCCTGCTTCGCATCGAAGACACGGATAAAAAGCGCTCTACGGACGAGGCAATTGAAGCCATTCTTGAAGGCATGAAGTGGCTTGAGCTTGACTGGGACGGCGACGCCGTGAGCCAGGCTGGCCGGGCCGAACGCCATGCAGAGGTCGCGCTTGAGCTTCTCGAGAAAGGCAAAGCCTATAAATGCTTCGCCACCACAGAGGAGCTGGCGGAAGCTCGCGAGGAAGCGCGCGCCGGCGGCGGCAACTTCCGCGGCGACCTGTGGCGCAACAGGGATGAATGCGAGGCGCCCGAAGGTGCCCCCTATTCTATCCGCATTCGCATGCCACGCGACGGCGAGACCACGATTGAGGATGCTGTTCAGGGCCCTGTAACGGTTCAGAATAGCAACCTTGACGATATGATCCTGCTGCGCTCAGACGGCACGCCAACCTATATGCTGGCAGTTGTTGTTGACGACCATGATATGGGCGTCACCCACATTGTTCGTGGTGACGACCACCTGAACAACGCTTTCCGTCAGCACCAGATTTATGAAGCCATGGGTTGGACGCCGCCTGTTCTGGCCCATATCCCGCTCATCCACGGGCCTGACGGCAAGAAACTGTCAAAGCGCCATGGCGCGCTGGGCGTGGAAGCATACCGCGACATGGGATATCTGCCGGCGGCAATGCGCAACTATCTGCTGCGCCTTGGCTGGAGCCATGGTGATGACGAAATTATCTCTACCGAACAAGCTATCGAATGGTTTACTCTCGAAAACGTCGGTAAAGGTGCTGCCCGTTTCGATTTTGACAAGCTCGATAATCTGAACGGCCACTATATTCGTAATTTAAATCCTGACGCACTCTTGTCCCTGGTCAGAAACGACCTAGAAAAGGAAGTGGGTCACTCACTGAATGCTGCCGAGGAAGAGCGCCTGATCAAGGGCCTGCCTGCCTTGGCGGAACGCGCTAAGCGGATGCCAGATGTTACTGAGAACGCGTCTCTGTTCTGTAACGTTCGCCCGCTAAGCCTTACCGAGAATGCTGCCAAAGCCCTGGAAGGCGATGCGCCTGCCATGCTGGACAAAGTGGCTAATGAATTGGAAGCAGTAGCTGACTGGGAAGCGTCAGTTATCAAAGCTGCCATTTTCTCCTTCGCTGAAGCGGAGGAATTAAAACTGGGCAAAGTGATGCAGCCGATCCGGGCTGCCGTAACTGGCGGAAGACAGTGCGGCGACCTAGTAGAAACCCTGGAGATTTTGGGCCAGGAAGAAACGATCGGCCGCTTGAGGGACCTCATTGCCGCTTAGCCTTGTAGGTCTGCCCCGGCAGACTGTATTTTTTAGAAGGAGTTTGGACCATGACAAATGATCCCCTTAAACTGGCCGGCGCCGGCGAAGACGTCGACCTTCCTGTAATGGAGGGGTCTGTAGGTCCGAAGGTGATTGATATCCGCAAGCTTTACGCTCAGACGGGCATGTTCACCTTTGACCCTGGATTTACATCGACTGCGAGCTGTGAGTCTAAAATCACCTATATCGACGGTGAAAAAGGCGAACTGCAATACCGCGGGTACCCGATTGAACAGCTGGCAGCCGATAGCGATTTCATGGAATGCTGCTACCTCCTGTTGTTCGGCGAACTGCCAACGAAAGCTGAACGCGAAAAGTTCGTGTGGGACATCACGCACCACACCATGGTGCATGAGCAACTGCACCGCCTGTTCCTCGGCTTCCGCCGCGATGCGCACCCTATGTCCGTCATGGTTGGCGTTGTTGGTGCCCTGTCTGCATTCTATCACGACAGCACCGATATCAACGATCCGCACCAGCGTATGGTCGCCTCCTACCGCCTGATCGCCAAAATTCCGACGATCGCGGCAATGGCGTACAAATATACGATCGGCCAACCTTTCGTATACCCACGCAATGACCTCTCTTACGCGGGCAACTTCCTGCACATGATGTTCTCTGTGCCTGCTGAAGAATATAAAGTCAGCCCAACGCTTGAAAAAGCCATGGACCTGATCTTCATTCTGCACGCAGACCATGAGCAGAATGCGTCCACCTCCACAGTACGTCTGGCTGGCTCCTCTGGCGCCAATCCATTCGCCTGTATCGCAGCCGGTATCGCCTGTCTCTGGGGCCCTGCCCACGGCGGTGCCAATGAGGCTTGCCTAAACATGCTGGCTGAAATCGGCACAGTTGACCGCATTCCGGAGTTCGTGGCCCGCGCCAAGGACCGCAACGATCCGTTCCGCCTGATGGGCTTCGGTCACCGCGTCTACAAAAACTTCGACCCACGGGCGACCGTGATGCGCGATACGGCGCACAAGGTTCTGCAGGAACTGGGTGTCGACGATCCGCTGTTTGATGTGGCCATGGAGCTCGAGAAAATTGCCCTCGAGGACCCATACTTCATCGAGAAGAAGCTTTACCCGAACGTGGACTTCTATTCCGGCATCATCCTGAAGGCCATGGGCTTCCCAACCGAGATGTTCACGGTTCTGTTCGCCCTCGCCCGTACGGCCGGCTGGATCGCACAGTGGAAAGAGATGATCGAAGACCCGACCCAGAAGATCGGTCGTCCTCGTCAGCTCTACACCGGCGCGCCAAAGCGGGACTATGTTCCGGTCGACAAGCGCTAAGACGCCCGAGCATCAAAATTCAAAGGCCAGCTCCCCGGAGCTGGCCTTTTTTATGCTGAAGAGTGTCCGTGTGACCTCCGCAGCCAATGACGCCCGGGCAAAGAAAAAGGCGGCCACAAGGACCGCCTTTTCTATTCATTTAGGGTGTCGCTATTGCGCTCAGCTTGCGCCCAGCATGGCCGTCAGCTTGGCTTCCGTGACCAGCTCGCCGTCAACATAGGCTTGTGTGTCAAACTTCCACACGGCACCGCCGCCACGGGTTTTCTGGACCTTCATCTCAAGCCGGTCACCAGGGCCAACGGGCTTGCGAAACTTCGCGCCGTCGATGCCCATGAAATATACCACCTTGCCTCGGGCGTCCTCGCCAAGGAAATCGATCGCCAGAACGCCGGCCGTTTGGGCCATGGCTTCTAGGATCAGCACACCTGGCATCACAGGCTTCTGCGGGAAATGCCCCGGGAAGAATGGCTCGTTGATGGTCACGTTCTTGATGCCGGTCGCGCTTTCGCCCGGCACCACGTCGACCACCTTGTCCACCAGCAGGAATGGATACCGGTGCGGTATCGATTCCATGATTTTCTGGATATCAAAGTCCATTGGTCAGACCCCTGATTACTGGCCTTCGCCCTGTGCAGGTGCTGCTGCACCGTCAGTCTTTTGCGGCATGCTCAGCGATACAGTCGGCAGCTCTGCGTCCAGCTTCTCGATAAACTCGGTGGTCACATCGATACCAGCTGCAGAACCCAGCACCAGGCGCTTCAGCATGATAATCTGTGCCTTGCGGTCATTCAGGATCGCACGGATAACTGGCTGGCGCGCGCGCTCAACCTGAACCATGGCTTCCTGGCGCAGTTTGTCGAAGGTATATTCCAGCTGGCTCAGGGCCTGCTGCGCCTGGACATACTGGCTTTCAAGCTTACGCTTTTCTTCTTCGTATTTGTCGTTGCCGATGATGGCCTTGCGCTTTTCAAGGTCAGCCAGCTGCTGCTCAACCACACCGCCGCGGGTGATAAACTGACGCAGCTGCAGGATGTTCTGGCGGAGTTCTGCCGTCTGCAGGTTGAAGTCCTTGTAAGCAGCAGCTTCGCGCTCAACGCGCTCGTCATCCACAGTCAGGATCTGTGCTGTGGCAACCGTCGTGATGGTCAGCGCGGCAAGCGCACCCACAACAGCCATTTTCAATGTTTTAAACATGTTACCCATTATTTTTTCCCTAGTTTAACCCTTAGAAGGTCGTCCCGACGTTGAACTGCAGCGTCTGCGTCCGGTCGCCCAATTGTTTTTTCAGTGTCTTGGACAGGTCGATCCGGAATGGCCCGAATGGCGACTGCCAGGAGAAGCCTATACCCACGGAGATACGTGGTGACGGCGAGTTACCTGAAAGACAGTTTGTGTTCAGGCTGGAGAGTGTGTTGTCGGCGTCCGCCGCGTCATACTCAGCCTGAGAGAATGTACACTCCAGCAGTTCGTCTTCCTGTGCACGGAACAACGAACCTGCATCGATGAATGCAGAGGCCTGAATACCGGATTCAAGCGCTGCATCCCCCAGCGGGAAGAAGAGCTCGCCACGGCCGATATAGTAGGCCGTACCACCAAGCGACTGCTGACTATCGAAATCACGCGGGCCCATACCTGCAGTATCAAAGCCGCGAATACGTGGGCCGCCGATAAAGAACTTGTCTGACAAGCGGATATCCTGGCCCAGACCGTGGATGATGCCGGATTCGCCCCCAATACGGAAGGTCCAGCCCTGCCAAGGCGTCCAATAGTTATCGAAGTTGATCGACGACCGCAGATAGCGAACGTCACCGCCCAGGCCAGCAAAGTCCTGGCTAAAATAGAAGCTGTGACCCCGCGTTGGGCGGATGATGCTGTTACGGGTGTCAAAACCAACTGTATAACCAAGGATCGACTGATACCGGTTCCCCAGTGAGTCCTGAATACCACGGCTCAGCGCCACAGAACGTTCGTCGAAGCTCAAATCCGTAACTACGCTTGCGCCGCTGCCATCTGTGTCAAAGTCGGCCAGCGTCACCGCACCGTCGCCGTTCTCGTCATACAAGCCGACGCGACGTGCAATTTCGTCATCGTCTGTAATGCCATCGGTCGTCCGAACATTATAATAGCTCTGGAAGAAGCTGTTCAGGAAGCTATCCAGAATATTCACGTTGTCCCGGCGCAGCGTGTAGCGTGTCGACAGGGTCCAATATTCGCTGATTGCCATACCCGCACGCAGCGAGAAGCCGAGCGACTTGGTATCGAAGAAGGAACCGAAGGAGCTTGAATCCACCTTGCGGGCGAAGATATCGAAACCAGCAGCAACGCGCCGGCCCAGGAAATACGGCTCAGTGAAACCCAGGTCGATTTCCTGCCGTGTGCCCGAAAGCCGCAGGCCAAGGCGCAGGTCCTGCGCCATGCCGCGGAAGTTCCGCTGTTGGATCGAGAAATCGAAAATGAAGTTCTCAAGGCTGGAGAAACCGGCACCCAGGTTCAACTGCCCTGTCGCCTGCTCTTCCACATTCACATCCAGCACCATCCGGTCCGGCTCAGAGCCCTGAACCTGATCAATTGTGACTTCGCGGAAGAAGTCGAGACGCTTCAGACGGCTCTCGGAACGGGTTACGAGCGCCGAGTTGAAGGCATCGCCTTCCTGCAGGCGGAATTCACGGCGGATCACGCGGTCCAGTGTAACAACGTTACCAGCGATATTGATCCGCTCCACATAAACCCGCGGCGCGTCGAGCACGCGGAAGGTGATGTTGATCTTGCGGGTTTCGCGGTCGCGCTTGATCTGCGGGCGCACGTCAACGAAGGCGTAGCCCAGGAGGCCCGCCGCGTTCGACAGCGATTCCACCGTCTTCTCAATGGCTTCCGCGTTATAAGTCATGCCTTCGCGCATCAGAAGGAACGCGCGGAACAGGCTGGCATCCACGTCGCGGATTTCGCTTTCCACGTCGATCTTGCCGAATTCGTAGATCTCGCCCTCTTCCACCGTAAAGGTGATAAAGAAGTCTTCCCGGTCAGGCGTCAGCTCTGAAATCGCGGACACGGTCCGGAAGTCGGCATAGCCTTCGTTCAGATAGTGTTGGCGCAGGACCTGCTGGTCATAGGCCAGACGATCCGGGTCGAATGTGTCGTTTGAGGTGAAAATTTTCCACCAACGGGATTCTTTGGTCGCCAGAACATCACGCAGGTCGCCGTCGCTGAACTCATGGTTACCAATGAAATTGATGCGGCTTACCTTGGTTTTCGGGCCTTCCTGAATTTCATAAAGAAGGTCGACGCGGTTCTGCTCAAGCTGAACCACCTTGGGTTCGATGATGGCAGCGAAACGACCGGAACGACGATAAAGCTCCAGCATACGCTGGACGTCGGCGCGTACCTTGGCACGGGTAAAGACCTGACGCGGGCGCAGCCGCGCCTCTTCGATCAGCTCGTCGCGGTCCAGACGCTTGTTGCCTTCAAAGATAATGCGGTTGATGATCGGGTTCTCGACCACGCGAACAATCAGCGCACCCTGGTTTTCAGAAAGCTCCACGTCCGAGAACAAGCCTGTCGCAAACAGGTTCTTCAGACTGATATCGAGCCTTTCCGGATCAAACGGCTGCCCGGGCTCCACAGCCAGATAAGAGGCAATGGTCTCCGGCTCCACCCGTTCGTTGCCGATCACACTGATCTGACGGATAATAGGAGCCTGTTGAGCTGCTGGCTGCTGTGCCATTGCCGGCACCGTTAGCGAAGCTCCCCCGATCGACAGCGCTACAATAAAGCGCCACATCACGCACATCTTAAATAAACGCAACTTATTCCTGCCCATTCATATTTTTCTTAGCGACAATGGCGGTGAAATTGGCCTAGAGCGCTATGGATTGCAAGTCATTCAGTGTGACAAGCAGCATAAAAATCAACATTAACGCAAATCCAGCCACGAAACCGGCTTCCTGAGCCTTCCTGCTGATGGGTGAGCCCTTGATCGCCTCAAGCCCGTAAAACAGCAAATGACCTCCATCCAGCACCGGAATTGGCAACAGATTCACGATCCCCAAATTGAGCGACAGCATCGCAAGCATCCAGACAAAGGATTCCAGACTGATATGCGCGGCTTCGCCGATTGCATTGGCTATCCTGACCGGACCGCCCAATTCCCTTACGGAACGAATCCCAAGGGCCATTTGCCCAAGGGTGGTAAAAATCATCTTGGTGGTGCCTACCATCTGGCGGCTGCCTTCGGCAAGCGACGTAAACAGCCCCGGATTTTCATTCACCACCGTGTAGGGCGTGCGCCCCTCGGCATCAACATTTGTCACACCAAGCTGCCCATAGGGATAGCGGTTGCCGAACCGGTCTTCGAAATACTGGGTGCCAATGGTTGGGTGCAGCAGCAGCTCCCTGCCCTCACGTTCAACCAATACCGGAAGCGTGTGACCGGGATGCAGGCGAATAATCTGAGCGATATCCGAGAAGCGTTCAACCTCTTCGCCGTCGATTTCCAGGATACGGTCCCGGTCCAGGAAACCGGCTTCCGCAGCGGGGGTCTCGGCCACAACCGACGCAATCACGGGCTCTGTGATGGCAATACCGCGCATATGAACAAAGGCACTGAACACAAGAACCGCCGCGATCAGGTTAACGGCTGGTCCGGCGAACACGATCAACGCGCGTTGCCACAGGGGTTTGAAATGGTAGCAGACGCTCTTTTCGGCCTCACTCAGCCCTTCCGGGATATCACCCGGGTTGCTGGCAGCCGACGCGTCCCCGAAGAATTTCACATAGCCACCCAGCGGGATAGCACTGATTTTCCAGCGTGTGCCACGCTTGTCAGTAAGGCCGAAAAGCTCCTTGCCCATACCGATGGAGAAGGTCTCGATCTTCACCCCGAACAGGCGGCCCACGATATAGTGGCCCCACTCGTGGATGAACACGAGCAAGCTGAAGCCCCCGACAAAAGCGGCGATGGTGAAAAACAGTCCTGGGCCTTCGGTCTCCATGGAGTAATCCTTACTTCTTCCGGCTTTCCAACTGTAGCCCGGCTAGGCGCCGTGCCTCTTGATCGATTTCAAACACATTCGTCAGCGATTGTGGCGCTTTCATGTCGGTTTGGGCAAGAGTTTCCTCAACCAGCGCGGGGATATCCATGAAGCCAATCTGACCGGATAGGAACCCGCCAACAGCAACCTCGTTCGCAGCGTTCAACACTGCCGGTGCCGCCCCGCCGGCGTCAAGCGCTTCTTTGGCCAGCGCAAGACAGCGAAATGCCTCATAATCCGGAGCCCGGAAGGTCAGCGACCCAATCTCAGCAAGCGAAAGCCGCTTCACCGGTGCTTCCATGCGCTCCGGCCACGCCAAGCTGTAGGCGATCGGCGTCCGCATATCAGGTGAGCCAAGTTGCGCGAGCACGCTGCCATCCTCACTTGGGAGAAGGAGAAGACCAATGCCCATCACTTGGAACTGCAGCTCGCCGCTGCCCAAGGGATCGCGATCCCCCAGGACGATGATCGCTCCATCAACGCCTTCTCCAACCTCAATGCTCCCCTCACCGCGCATCTGCATGCGCAGGCTATTGGCCTCCAGAACATATGATTGGTGGTCATGATCATTCTAGAACACTCGTCGCCCGACTACAAGCGGTGACGT
>JBNKYQ010000014.1:0-24651 GCA_050300975.1 Kordiimonas sp. | reverse complement strand
CAGGTTGGTGCGACCGGACCAGCGAAACAGGTTCTTGATATTGGGGTCATTTGAGAAAATGTCGTTCAGCCAACGGCTATAGACACGGCCCGGCTGGAAAGCGCCAGTCGTCGCTTTGTCGGCTATCAGGGCCTGCAGGTCCACGCGCCCCCGTTCTTCATAGTTCTTAATGCGGGAGGCAGCAGCCTCTGACGCAATGATGCCGTGGTAGAAAAACAGGAATGTCGGTGCGCTGAACACGAGGCCCTCTCGCTGTTCTGCGCTCAGGTCGATGCCGCGATAGGGGGCCGTCGCAAAGCAGGCGTTCATTGTCTTGAGCACCGTATAGATGCGGACATTCACCACAGCTTGTTCGGTATGCGTGTATTCCGGCATGCGTTCTTGCAGCATGCGTTCGCTGGCTTGCGCATAGCCTTTGCCCGCCCAGGGGCCCGAGTTGATCCAGGCAGGTTGCCAGTCCAGATTGAGCCAGGCGATGGTGGGTTTGTCTTCAGCGCACGCAGGGTGGGTTCCGGCACATAGTGCCAGGACAAGGCCAATCATACTTCGCTTAAGCCCTATGCCCACGCAGAAGATCCCAACTTGGATATTACACTCGACCCCGAAACTAGAGTGTGCAGGTTAAAGAACTGCAAATGCAAGTGCTATAGAAGGATGACGGGCTTTCCATCGCATAGGAGGGTCGCATCTTCATACTCCAGACGGAAGTATACAAGGGCATAGTCGCCATTTGAGGAACGGATATCGCCGGCTGCTTTGCCATCGTCCGTTTCAATGACGCCTTCATGCGGCGCGCCACCTTCCACACGCACAGGGCGCAGGATTTTCTTCAAATTGGTGCGGTGCTTCATGCGCGCCGTCAGTTCCTGGCCCACGTAACAGCCTTTGGTGAAGGACACGCCGTTCAGCCTTTCGGCGGCGGTTTCAAGCCAGAAATATTTCTCTACCAGCATGTCGCGGCTGCCGTCTGGTACGCCCAGGCGGAGGCGCGTTTGTTCATAGGTGTCGCGGTCAAGGGCAGGCGCTTCGGGCTTGTCTGACGTCACAAGGCGCCAGCCCAGGCCAGCTTCGCGCGGGTCGGGCACCAACACTCCCTCTGCTGCTGGCTCTTCAAGCGACACCCAGACGCCTAGCATTGGCTCGTCCGTAATAGCTACGTCCGCCCGCAGTTTATACATCATCAGGCGGCGCATCAGGTCTGCCTTGCGGCTAGCTTCCACATCCAGCAGTAGATCGTCGCCGTCCGCCATGATGATCATGTCGTACATATATTTGCCCTGGGGGGTCAGCATGGCGGCATAAATCGATTTGCCGGGCGCCACTGCCATCACGTCATTGGTCACCAGGCCCTGCAGAAAGCTGCGAGCGTCGGGGCCCTTCAGGCGAAGGATGGCGCGGTGATCAAGATGAAGCAGGGCGACTGACATAATAATCCTATCTGGTACTAACCGTGAGGCTACACATAGCCATTTTGTTGCGGCTTTCAAGTTGTAAGCTGGGCCGAACACCGTTACAACAGCCCTCACACAGGTATGAAGTAAAAACAGGGATACACCGATGAACGCGTCCGCTTCCCAACCAACCAAGGCAACCACCAACCGCCTGGTCATTCGCCAGCCTGATGACTGGCATGTCCACCTGCGTGATGGTGCCATGCTGGAGACGGTCGCGGCCTATACGGCACGCCAGTTTGCCCGCGCGATCATCATGCCAAACCTGACACCGCCGGTAACCACTGTCGAGGCTGCAGCGGCCTACCGTGACCGCATCCTCAAGGCCGTGCCTTCAGACCTTCAGTTTACCCCACTGATGACCTGCTACCTGACGGACAACATCGATCCGGCTGAGGTGTCCAAGGGCTTCAAGGAAGGGGTGTTTACCGCCTGCAAGCTCTATCCCGCGAACGCCACGACCAATTCAAGCTTTGGTGTCAGCGACGTGAAAAACATCTATGGCGTGCTTGAAGAGATGCAGCGCATCGGCATGCCGCTTCTGGTACACGGCGAAGTGACAGACAGCCACGTGGATATCTTTGACCGCGAGGCCGTGTTCATCGACCGGGTCATGAAGCAAGTTGTGGCGGATTTTCCGGAACTGAAGGTGGTGTTTGAACATATCACCACAGCGGACGCGGCCGACTTTGTCATGGAAAGTGGCGACACCATTGGCGCCACCATTACGCCGCAGCATCTGGCTTACAACAGGAATGCCATGCTGGTGGGCGGGATCAAGCCGCACTTCTATTGCCTGCCGGTTATCAAGCGCGAAGAGCACCGCCTGGCGCTGAGGCGCGTGGCCACCTCCGGCTCGCCGAAATTCTTCCTGGGCACGGATAGCGCCCCGCACACCAAGGACGCCAAGGAAAATGCCTGTGGCTGCGCGGGCGTCTTCAACGCGCCGTTCGCGATGGAAAGCTACACCAGGACATTTGAGGAAGAAGGCGCGCTCGACAAGCTTGAAGCCTTCGCATCCGAAAATGGCCCCAAATTCTATGGCCTGCCGCTGAACGAGCGCCGCATTGTGCTTGAACGCGCGCAAACAGTGGTGCCAGACCATGTGGAAGGACACGGCAACCGCCTGGTGCCGTTCCTCGCGGGCGAGACACTGGAATGGCGCTTCGCCGGGTTCGAGGACGCCTGAGCCAGGTCGGCGGGGGAATAGCGCGGTGATCGGCGGCTTGGAATATACCTTGTGGGGCGTGGGGTTTGGGTTCGCCCTCTCGGCACCCATTGGTCCCGTAAATATCATCTGCCTGCGCCGCAGCCTTTTTGGCCGCGCCCGCGATGGCTTTGCCATCGGCTCAGGGGCCGCGCTTGGAGATGCCTTCTATGCCGGGCTTGCAGCCCTGGGCCTGAACGCGTTCCTGGCGATCATCGACAGTTATGACACGGTCCTCAGGCTGGTTGGAGCGGCCATCATGCTGGTGTTCGCCATCCGTATCTGGCGCGCCCATCCGCACCTGGACCGGGAACCCATGGAGGGCGGTGTGAAGCGCGGCATGCTTGGCGCGCTGGTGCTGACGCTGACCAATCCGGGCGTTTTCTTCGGCTTCCTGGGCATGTACGCCCTCGCCGGGATCGGGGACCTGGGGGCGGCATCAGGGCATGCCTCAAGCGATGCCATCATGCTGATCATCGGGGTGTTTCTGGGCAGCTGTGCCTGGTGGGCGCTTCTGGTAGGGATCGGCCGGTATCTGCGCGACAAGGTGAACGACAATCTGCTGACAATGATCAACCATGTGTCGGCGGCCATCATCGGGCTTTTTGCGCTGGGGACGCTATTCAGCCTCCTGCCGATTTGATCAATGTTGACATTTTTGTGAAAATCCGTCGGAAATTTCACGTCGAAACAAGTATTTGTCCTGTTTTGATTGCTTGATTGCGACAGATTCGCGTTCTATAGTTGCCACGAACTTCAAGTATCGCTCACCAGCTTTCTTTGATAGGGGGACGCCGGGAGAGCGATAATATATGTATATAACGCGGGGAACCCCCGCTCCGTTGGAGGGAGCAATAATGACGTCCGAGCGCCTGGGCAAAAATATCGCCATCATTTCCGCGGCTGCACTTATTCTGGCAGCCTGTTCATCCACACCTGAGCCACAGACGGATACATCCTCCACGGATATGTCGGCCGAACAAACGCAGACAAGCACCGGTCAGCCGGACCGCGTAGATACGCCAGTATTGAGCGCTGAAGAGCTTGACGCCCAGGAGTGGGGCGGCATGAGCCAACGTGGCCTTGATGTTTTCGCTGGCGACCGCGTCTTCTTCGAATACGACAGCTCTGAAATTACGGCAGAAGCCCGTGCAACGCTGTCCAAGCAAGCAAGTTGGCTGATGCATTACCCACGTGTTCGTATCAGTGTCGAAGGTCACTGCGATGAGCGTGGCACCCGCGAATATAACCTCGCGCTGGGTGAGCGCCGCGCCACAGCCGTTAAGAATTATCTGATCGCCCTCGGCGTTCCGGCTTCCCGCATGAGCACCATCAGCTACGGCAAGGAACGCCCTGCTGTTGTTGGCAACGGTGAAAGCACCTGGAGCCAGAACCGTCGCGGTGTGCTCCGCGTCCAGTAGGCCTTAGGCGCACTCAGGACAAGTGGCCCCGTGCCCGGATTGCCGGTGCGGGGCCGTTTTTTATCGGGCGCCAGCCCATGCTGCTGGCATGGGGCCATCATCGGGCCGCATTTAATTTGTAAGTCTGTACCCGTCGGGGCCCCGTATGGGGCTGTCAGTTAAGGAGAACCAGGACATGATCTGGCGTGTTGTTGCCATCTGCATTCTCACTTTGTCAGTAACTCTTCAGGCCGAGGCGCAAAGCCGCGCGGAACTGGCGCTCAAGGTCGAGCGGCTGGAGCGCGAGATGATCGCCCTTGAAAACCGCTTGCGGGGAGGCGCTGGGGCTGCAGGCTCCGCGGATACCCAGATTGGTACCGGTGACCGGGCGCTCCTGGCCGACCTCGCAGCCAAGATCGGCACGGTTGAACGCCAGATGCGTGCCATGACAGGTCGTATGGAAGAACTTGAGTTCAAGCAGCGGAACCTTGAAGAAGCCATGGACCTGCTGCGCCGGGAACTTCAGTTTAGCCAACAGGAAGCCGCTGACTACCGCGCGAGCCAGGCGGCTCAGCCAGCCCAGACACCAGAAGCGACACCAGCAGCCGACGGGGCGCCCGTCGCTGCAGCCGAGGAAGCGCCCAAGGAGCCAGAAATCGCACTGCCTGAAGGTGACTCTGCAGCCCAATATGGGTACGCATTCGACTTCATCAAGAAAAACGACCTGGATAGCGGCTTCACGGCCATGGAGATGTTCCTCAAGGCTCACCCAGATGATGCCCTTGCGGGCAACGCCAAATTCTGGCTGGGGCGCATTCATCTTCTTAAAGGCCGGTTGCCACAAGCCGCCCAGCAACTGCTGGCGTTGATTGAAGAGCACCCCAACCACGCCAAGCGGGCTGACGCGCTCCTTGACCTGGCGGATGTACTGATTGGGCTGGGAAGCAAGCCGGATGCCTGTAATGCGCTGGCGGAATTCCGTCGCAGCGCAGATGGGGCTTCTGACCGCCTCAAGGCGCGGGCAGACCGCACAGCCACTGAAGCTGGCTGCAGTTTTTAGCGGCACATCGGGCAGGCGATCCTTTTGGCGCAACAGCTAACAGCAATGGAAGTGAAAGAGGCGCTCAGCGCCTGCGGGGTACCTGAGGGTGCCCCTCTTGCTGTCGCGGTCTCAGGCGGCCCGGATAGCCTGTGTCTGGTGTTGCTGGCGGCAGAGGTTGCCGAAGTTGTGTGTCTCACAGTCGATCACGGCCTCAGGCCGGAATCAGCCACAGAAGCAGATGCTGTTGGCACGTTGATGGCGGACAAGAATATCCCATTTCACAAGCTTACGTGGGAAGGGGAAAAGCCAGAGGGTAATGTGCAGGCTGAAGCCCGGATCGCGCGTTACCGGTTGATGAGTGACTGGTGCGCCAGACACGGCATCAAATACCTGCTGACGGCCCACCACCAGGATGATCAGGCGGAGACCTTGCTGTTGCGCCTGGCGCGCGGTAGCGGTGTTTATGGTTTGGCTGCCATGGCACCAACATCAAGGATTCCCGGCACAGACGGCAACATCACGCTGGTACGGCCCCTTCTGGGCGTGCCGAAAGCCCGGCTTGTGGCCACGCTCAAGGCGCGGAATGTTAACTGGGTGGATGACCCCAGCAACAAATCAAGCCAGTTTGACCGGGTGAAAGTGCGCGCGCTTCTCGAAAACCCGCCCCTTGAAGGGCTGCAGGCCGACCGACTTGCGGCCACTGCCGCGCGGCTCAGGCGCACCCGTGATGCGCTTGAATATTATGAAAACCGATGGCTTTCCGAGAACGTAGAGATCAGGAATGACGGGACGCTCCTGTTTGCGCCGAAAGCTTTCGATTCGGCGCCCGATGAGATCATCCTCAGGGCGGTCGCAACCCTGTGCCGCACCGTGAGTGGCGAACGCTATGTACCCCGAATGGAGAAGCTGGAGCGCGCGGTCTCAGCCATGCGCGAAGGCGGGTTCGCCGGGCTAACGCTTTATGGCGTCCAGTTTATTTCGCTGCCGCATGGCCGCGTGCTGGTCTGCAGGGAGCTGCGGTCGGCAGCGGGAAGGGTGGCGGTGGCGGACAGTTGCAGCTGGGATAACCGTTTTGATATTTCAGCCAAGGGTGATATTGCAGGGCTGGAAGTTGGCCCCCTTGGCCAGGAAGGCTGGAACAAGGCGCTTAACGTGTGGCCAGACATCAGGGAAACAAGCCTGCCGCTTGCAGCGCGGATCGTGTTGCCCGCAGTGTTTGACGGTGATGATGTTGTGGCCATTCCACACCTTGGTGTGGCGCGGGATCGTGGAAATGCGGTAAGCTTGTCGCTTAAATCACACGATTGGCCGAAAAAGTAGCATTATTGGCCGGTTTCCCCTTGCATGGGAGGCGGCCACGCTTATCTCTTGGGTAAGCAATTTTAAAGGAAGAATGCAGGATAAATGCATCCGACGCAGTCGCCGCTTAAGGGGCGACATATGAAAGGCAGTTATAGTGAATGGTTTTATGAGAAACGCGCTGGTCTGGGGACTGATCATCCTTTTGCTGGTGACGCTTTACAATCTGTTTCAAGGCAGTGCCCCGCGGGCGCCTGAACTGGCCTACAGCGAATTTGTACAGGCCATGGAACAAGGCCGTGTGGAGCGCATCGAAAAGCAGGAACAGGATATCACCGGCACCTACAAGGGGTCGGGTGAGAAGTTCACCGTCACCGCGCCTTTCATGATTGGTGACAGCCTCTCGAAGCTCGCCATCGACAACGGCGTGACCTACAAGGAAATCAAGCGCGAGGAAAATGGCCTCCTTAACGCCATGATTGGCTGGTTGCCTTTCATCCTGCTGATCGGGGTTTGGATTTTCTTCATGCGACAGATGCAGGGCAAGTCCGGCGGTGGCGGAGCCATGGGCTTCGGCAAAAGCCGCGCGCGCCTGCTGACGGAAAAGCAGGGCCGTGTAACGTTCGAGGACGTTGCTGGTATCGAAGAAGCCAAGGAAGAGCTTGAAGAGATTGTGGACTTCCTGAAGGACCCACAGAAATTCCAGCGCCTGGGCGGTAAAATCCCCAAGGGTGCGCTGTTGGTGGGCCCTCCGGGTACCGGTAAGACGCTTCTGGCGCGGGCGATTGCAGGCGAAGCCAATGTGCCATTCTTCACGATTTCGGGTTCCGACTTCGTTGAAATGTTCGTGGGTGTGGGCGCAAGCCGCGTACGCGACATGTTCGAACAGGCCAAGAAGAACGCGCCATGTATCATCTTTATTGACGAGATCGATGCCGTTGGCCGTCACCGGGGCGCTGGCCTTGGCGGTGGTAACGACGAGCGCGAGCAGACCCTGAACCAGCTTCTGGTTGAGATGGACGGCTTTGAGGCCAACGAAGGCATCATCATTCTGGCGGCCACCAACCGCCCTGATGTGCTTGACCCAGCTTTGCTACGCCCGGGCCGTTTCGACCGTCAGGTTGTTGTACCGAACCCGGATATCGATGGCCGCGAGAAAATCCTTGGCGTTCACATCAAGAAAGTGCCGCTGGCACCGGATGTGGATATCAACACCATCGCACGCGGCACGCCCGGCTTCTCCGGTGCCGACCTGATGAACCTGGTGAACGAGGCTGCGCTTCTGGCGGCCCGCCGCGGCAAGAAAGTTGTCGCGATGCAGGAGTTCGAAGACGCCAAAGACAAGGTAATGATGGGCTCTGAACGCCGTTCGATGGTCATGACCGACGACGAGAAGAAGCTGACTGCGTTCCACGAAGGTGGTCATGCCCTCGTGACGCTGCACTGCAAGGCGTCTGACCCGATCCACAAGGCAACCATCATCCCCCGTGGCCGCGCGCTCGGCATGGTGATGCGCCTGCCTGAGCGGGACGAATATTCCCAAAGCCGCGAAAAGATGCACGACAACCTCGCAATCGCCATGGGTGGCCGTGTTGCTGAAGAGCTCGTGTTCGGCCATGAGAAGGTGACCAGCGGTGCCTCGAGCGACATCCAGTATGCCACCAAACTGGCCCGTGCCATGGTGACCCAGTGGGGCATGTCGGACAAACTTGGTCCGCTGCAGTATTCCGCCAACGAACAGGAAGTCTTCCTGGGTCATTCTGTTGCGCAACAGCAGAATGTATCCGAGGCAACGGCCAACCTGATCGACGAGGAAATCAAGCGCTTCGTCACTGAAGCAAATGACCGCGCCAAGCAGATCCTGACCGATCACCGTGACCATCTGGATATCATCGCCAACGCGCTTCTTGAATATGAGACGCTGTCTGGCGACGAAATCAAGAAGCTGATCGCTGGCGAAAAGATCCGCACGGAGCCCAAGAAGCCAAGCGGCCGGTCCGACGTGCCGCCCGCTGCGCCAACGGCCGTGCCGTCCGCCGGCATTGACCACGGCGAACCACAGCCTGAAGGCTAACGGCCGGTGACGGTTGAAAAGCTGAAAACATTGACCGACGGGGCGAGAGCATATCTCGTGCCCGTCGGTGCCGTTTGGGGGACCCTCCAGGGCTTTAGTTCGGGCATTCCTGGGCTTTCCTTCCAGTCTTTCCGCCTTGTTGTGCGCGAAGGCGCCACCATTGAACTGGATCACACGGTCCCCTCTGACAGCCTGACCGCGGCCCTTGTGCCGCTGCCGGAAGCTGCGCGCAGGCAGGCCGAGGCCCAGCTTGAACGGCTTGCGGTCCCGCGCCCGCCCATGGCGCTGCCGGGCAGGGACGCGCCGCTTGGCTTCAGTCGCCCGCTGGTGGTGGGGGTGCTGAACGTTACGCCGGATAGCTTCTCCGATGGTGGCCAGTTCCTGGATACAGACGCCGCCATCAGGCGCGGCCGCCAGATGCGGGCCGAAGGCGCGGACATTATCGACATCGGCGGTGAAAGTACCCGCCCCGGCGCCACCCCTGTGTGGGAAGGCGAAGAGGCCGAGCGCGTTGTCCCGGTGATAGAAGCCCTTGCGGCCGAGGGCATCCCGCTCTCAATCGACACGCGGCATTCCACCGTAATGACGAAGGCCATTGAGGCCGGCGCCCATATCATCAATGACGTGTCGGCGCTGACGTACGACGGGGACAGCATGAAGGCCGCCGCCGCTACAGACGCACCGATTATCCTGATGCACTCACAGGGCACGCCCAAAACGATGCAGGATGCGCCTGGCTATGATGACGTGCTTCTGGACGTGTATGACTATCTGGAAAACCGGATTGACGCGTGCGTCGCCGCCGGCATCGACCGAAGCCGGTTGATTGTTGATCCGGGCATCGGGTTTGGCAAACGCGTTGTGCAGGATAATCTGGCGCTGATGAACGGCCTGGCCTTCTTCCACGGCCTTGGCTGCCCTGTGCTCTTGGGCGCGTCGCGTAAACGCTTCATCGGTGCGATCACGGGTGTCGAGGAAGCGTCTCAGCGTATGCCGGGTTCGCTGGCGGCAGTCCTCAAGGGGGTGGAGCAGGGCGTGCAGATGGTGCGCGTGCATGATGTAGCCGAAACCGTTCAGGCCGTCAGGCTCGCGCAGGCCATGCATGACGCGGCCATGATGTCAGTGGGCGGATAACGCCATCCAATATGCCTTCCATGTGGACGCTTGGGACCGAACTGGTTACAATTGCCTCCAATTTTAGAATTCCATTCATTTGACTTTTAGGGACTAGGGTATGAGCCGGAAATATTTTGGCACAGACGGCATGCGGGGTGAGGTCAACAAGGGCTTCATGACCCCCGATATTGCGATGAAGGTGGGCCTTGCGGCGGGGCGTGTTTTCCGCCGGGGTGACCATGTGCACCGGGTGGTGATCGGCAAGGATACCCGCCGGTCCGGCTATATGTATGAGCCGGCTATGGTAGCGGGCTTTATTGCGGCAGGAATGGACGTGATTACCGTAGGGCCGATGCCTACACCGGCCATTGCAATGCTGGTAAAATCGCTACGCGCTGACTTGGGTGTGATGATCTCCGCAAGCCACAACCCGCATCATGACAATGGTCTCAAGTTTTTCGGCCCCGATGGCTATAAGCTTTCGGACGAAACCGAACTGGCCATTGAGGCAAAGATCGACAACGGTTTTCATGATGCCCTTGTGCCGTCTGACAGGCTTGGTAAGGCGTTACACTTTGAAGATGCGCGTGGGCGATATGTGGAATCCGCCAAGGCCACCGTCCCGCATGGCGTAACGTTTGACGGCCTGAAGGTGGTGGTCGACTGTGCCCACGGTGCCGCCTACAAGGTGGCACCCATGGTGCTGTGGGAACTGGGCGCGGACGTGATTTCCGTCGGGGTTGACCCAGACGGCTTCAACATCAACAAGGACTGCGGTTCCACCCACCCTGACACCATGTGCAAGCGGGTGGTGGCAGAGGGCGCAGACCTTGGCATCGCGCTTGACGGTGACGCCGACCGGCTGATCCTGTGCGATGAGAACGGCACAATCGTCGACGGCGATCAGATCATGGCGCTGATCACCCGTTCCTGGCACAAGCGCGGGGTGCTGAAGGGCGGCGGGCTTGTCAGCACCGTCATGTCCAACCTGGGGCTAGAACGCCTGTTGGAAAGCGAAGGCCTGACGCTGGAACGCACCAAGGTGGGCGACCGCTATGTGGTGGAACGCATGCGCGAAAAAGGCTTCAACGTGGGCGGCGAGCAAAGCGGCCATATCGTCCTCAGTGATTTTGCCACCACGGGCGACGGCCTGATCGCCGCCCTGCAGGTGATGACTGAAATCAAGCAGTCTGGCCAGAAGGCATCTGAGGCCTGCCGCCAGTTCGAGCGAGTGCCGCAACTATTGAAGAATGTCCGGTTTAAGGGTGGTGATCCGCTCTCGACCGCGCCGGTCCAGGCGTCAATCGCGGCAGCTGAGGCTGAACTGAACGGCTCCGGGCGATTGGTGATCCGCAAGTCGGGCACCGAACCCGTGATCCGCGTGATGGCGGAAGGGGACGATGCGGCGATCGTGACCAAGGTTGTTGACCAGATTTGTGCCGAGATTGAAGCAAGCGCATAGCGGGAAGGCCTGAAAACATGGAACAGAAACCAAGAGAGATGGGCCGGGTGCTCATTGTCGCCGGGTCGGACAGCTCCGGCGGGGCGGGTCTTCAGGCTGACATCAAGACTGTGACCATGCTGGGCCAATATGCCGCCACGGCGGTGACGGCGGTGACCACGCAGAACACCAAGGGTGTGACCGACGTGGAAGCCATGTCACCCGGCATTGTGGCGTCGCAGATGCGGGCTGTGCTGTCCGATATCGGCGCGGATGTGATCAAGACAGGCATGCTGCATGACCAGGCCGTGATTGAAACCGTCCTCGCTGTGATTGATGACGTGGCGTTCGATGGCGACCTGGTGGTTGATCCGGTCATGGTGGCGACCAGCGGCAGCATGCTGCTGCAGAAAGATGCCATCGCATCCCTCAAAACCCTGATTTCTCATGCCAGCCTCGTGACGCCCAATGCCAATGAGGCCGAAGTGCTGACCGGGCGGCTGATCAACACTGTGGATGACATGGTGGCTGCGGCGAATGATATTCTGGAAACGGGCGCTGAGGCTGTATTGATCAAGGGCGGCCATCTGGAAGGGCCAACGTCGACGGACGTGCTTTTGAGCGCACGGGGCGAGTGCCGGATCACCAGCGACCGCATCGACACCACAAACACCCACGGTACGGGCTGTACACTTGCGAGCGCGGTTGCTGCCTTGCTGGCAGCAGGGCTGACGCTTGAAGCGGCGTTCGAGAAAGCCCACACTTTCGTCCATATGGCGATCAAGGCCGCCCCGGGGTTTGGTGGTGGCCATGGCCCGCTGGGGCATGCGCGCGTTCACCTGGACATTGACTGATGGATCTTTTCTACCGGACACGCGGTGACGGACCACCGCTGGTGATGCTGCACGGCCTTTTTGGATCGGCTGACAATCTGGGCGGCTTGGCGCGCGCGATGGAAAAAGACTTCCGCATGGTGATGGTGGACCACCGCAACCATGGCCGCAGCCCCCATGCTCCCACCAACAGCTATGGTGAAATGGCGGAAGACATCTTTGATGTGATGGACCGCGAGGGCATCGACAAGGCGCATGTGTTCGGCCATTCGATGGGCGGCAAGGTGGCCATGCAGATGGCGCTTCTGGTGCCGGAGCGGATCGACCGCATGGTGGTGGGGGATATCTCCCCTGTGGCCTACAGCCGCCACCATGACACCATTCTCAAGGGCATGGCCAAAGTGGCCGAGGCCGCACCGCAGGACAGGGCAGGGGCGGAGGCCATCCTGGCGCCGTTCGTGGAGGAGCCTGATGTGCTCAGTTTCCTGCTGACCAACTGGCGGCGTGATAGTGACGGTATCTGGCGCTGGCGCCTGAATTTTGACGCGATCCGCGACGATTATGATTCGATCATTGCGGGCATCGATGGCGATCCGGTTGATACGCCGGTGCTGTTCCTGAGGGGCGGCGATTCCGATTATGTCACGTCCGAGCACCGCGACACGATCCTGCGCCTGTTCCCGAAGGCTGCGGTGCGCACCGTTGAAGGAACCGGCCACTGGCTGCATGCGGAAAAGCCGGACCTGGTGGCGCGGGTGGTGACACGTTTTTTGAAAGATGAACTTTAAGCAGGGACTTGGTGTGAAACGTCTGAAGGCAGTAATGCTCAGTGGTATTTTGGGGGTGGCATTCTTTGGCGGCATGACGGCCGTGCAGGCTGCCGGGCTGATCCCGGATTTTGAAAAAGAGTTCCTGCGTGAGGTGGAAACCAACAAGGTGCCGGGTGCCGCCTACGCCATCATCAAGAATGGGCGCGTGGTGGCCGTGAAGGTATTCGGCACCCGCGCGGTGGATGCCGACCTGCCGGTGACCAGCCAGACCGTGTTTCGCCTTGCGTCCGTTTCCAAAACCTTTGCGGCTGATCTTTCGGCGATCCTGGCGAGCGAGGGCAAGCTGGACCTTGAAGCGCCTGTTACCAAGTTCGTTCCGGACCTCAAGTTCAAGGCAGCAGGGTTTGCGGGCAAGGTGAAGCTGAAGCATCTCCTTAGCCACAGTGCGGGGATTACGCCGAACGCCTACGACAATATGCTGGAGGACGGCTGGACGCTGGAGAAGATCGTACCGCGCTTCGACCGGATCGAGCCCATGTGCCAGCCGGGCGACTGCTATGGTTACCAGAACATCCTTTTCAGCCTGATTGAACCGGCGATCGAGCAGTCGACCGGCAAAAGCTATCCGTCGCTGGTGGTGAATCGCCTGCTGGAACCACTGGGGATGGATCACGCGTCGGTTGGGCTTGAAGCCTATCTTTCGACCGCTAACCGCGCCGAGCCGCATATTTTCACCCGCCGCGACGGCTGGATCAGGGTGCTGGTGGATCGGAATTATTACCGCGTCGCGCCCGCGGCGGGCGTGAATGCCAGCATCGAAGATCTTGCCAAATGGGTCGTGGCCCAGATGGGCTACAACGATGCCGTGCTGCCATCGCCTGTCCTGAAGATGGTGACGGAAAAGCGGGTGGATACATCGCGGGAGCTCAGGCGCCGGGGCTGGCGCGGCAAGCTGACGGACGCCCACTATGGCTTCGGCTGGCGCATCTATGCGGTAGATGGCCAGGATGTGGTGCTGCACTCGGGCGGGGTGCGTGGGTTCAGAAGCTTCGTGTCCTACTCCAAGGACCTGGATATCGGCTTTGCCATGGTGATGAACGCCCAAACCCGCGCCATCGATCGCCTGTCATCCTATTTCTGGGTCACCGCGTTCGATGACGTCCAGCAACCAACCACAAGCCGCTAGTCGCCGGTCACCATCGGGCCACCGCCACGGGGTGCGCGGCCACCTTGGCCGCCTTTGCCACCCGGGCCACGGCCTTCACCGCCGCCCGCACCCATCTGTGATTGGCGCACCATGGCCATGGCCTCTGGCGGGCTGATATAGCAGTCACCGTCCCGGTCTGCGTTCAGGAACTGGCTATGGGGCACAGCGACAAGTTCCTCCAGTTCCACAGCACCCGTGTCGTTGGTGTCGACCCGCAGGAAATCGAAGAACATGAAGCTCTTGTCTTCAAACTTGGCGTGGCGATATTCGCCCGAAACTAGCTTGCCGTCCTTGTTTTCGTCCAGCATGCGGAACAGGCGGCTGCGCTGGACATTGATGTCGTCGCAGGTGGCTTCGCCGTCCTGGTTATAGTCCCAGCGCTCAACGAACTGGCGGTAGACTTGGTCGACGCGTTCGGCGTGCGCTTCGGGGTTCATGTCCATCTGGGGTGGGCCACCGGGTCTGCCGCGATCCGGTCCGCCCGCGCAGGCGCTAAGGCCGAAAGCAGCGCCGAAGATGATGTAATGAAAGACTCGCACGCGCATATTTTCCTCCGCATTGTCGTGACCGGGCTGGGCCAGTGTTTGTTGGTGTGTTTGGAGGGTGATACGGCGCTGCGGCACCAATCCTTCGAAAAACCGAAAGATTTCTTGGGCTTGAAATATCGTTACAAAAACTTCTGCTGCCCTACATAAATCTTTCGTTGACTTCGGCGTCTATATCGCTAGTTTTCGGCCTTGGTAGTTCCCCCAACTGGGAACCAGCCGTCTGTGAGGTCGGCACAAACCCTTGGGACACGCCTCCCCAACGAGGCGCTTACTATCTGGAAGGATAGCGATATGACAAAGCCTATCACGGCACCCGCACGGCCAGAGTTCAGCTCTGGGCCCTGTGCAAAGCGTCCAGGTTGGAGCGTGGACGCGCTTAATGACGCCCTTACGGGGCGGTCTCACCGGTCTAAGCCTGGCAAGGCCAAGCTGAAATACGCCATTGATAAAACTCGTGAAGTTCTGGGTGTGCCTGCGGACTACCGCATCGGTATCGTGCCTGGTTCCGACACCGGCGCCGTTGAAATGGCGCTCTGGTCACTTCTGGGAGCACGCGGCGTAGACATGCTTGCCTGGGAAAGCTTCGGCGCTGGCTGGGTAACAGATGTTGCCAAACAGCTGAAACTTGAAAAAGTACGCTTGTTTGATGCGGATTACGGCAATCTGCCTGATCTGGACGCGGTCGATTTCGATAATGACGTTGTCTTCACCTGGAACGGCACCACGTCTGGTGTGAAAGTACCAAACGGTGACTGGATCGACGACGACCGCAAGGGCCTGACCATCTGCGACGCCACCTCGGCTGCTTTCGCGATGGACCTGCCGTTTGAAAAGCTCGATGTTGTGACCTACAGCTGGCAGAAAGTGCTGGGCGGCGAAGCCGCACACGGCGTGATCATCCTCAGCCCCCGTGCTGTCGAGCGCCTTGAGACATACACCCCAGCATGGCCGATGCCGAAAATCTTCCGCCTCACGAAAGGCGGTAAACTGATCGAAGGCATCTTCGTGGGCGAAACCATCAACACCCCATCCATGATCTGCGTTGAAGACTATATCGATGCGCTTGAGTGGGCTGACGGGATCGGCGGACTGAAGGGCCTGATCGCAAAGTCAGAGGCGAACCTGAAGGTTTTGGAAGACTGGGCAGAAAAAACCGAGTGGGTTGATTTCCTGGCAGCTGACAAGGCCACCAGGTCCAACACCAGCGTGTGCCTGAAGGTCGTGGACCCATGGTTCAAGGGCCTGGACGCGGAAGCGCAGGCGGCGGTGCCGAAGAAGCTGGCGGCCATCCTTGACGCTGAAGGCGTGGCCTATGACATCGGTGCCTACCGCGATGCCCCTCCGGGCCTTCGTATCTGGACCGGCGCGACCGTGGAAGCCGAAGACCTGCAGGCCCTGACAGCCTGGCTCGATTGGGCCTACGCTGAAGCCAAAGCAGCGCATTCGTAAAATTTGTATCCGGGGCCCGGCCAAATGCTGTGCGGCCCCGGCTGTTTCCCAACAGAGAAAAGATATTAGAGAAGGACCAATCATGCCTAAGGTGCTGATTTCCGACAAAATGAGCCCACTTGCCGAGAAGACGTTCAAAGATCGCGGCGTGGAAGTTGACTATAAACCCGGCATGACGCCGGAAGAGCTGATTGCCGTGATTGGCGACTATGATGGCCTGGCCATCCGGTCGTCTACCAAAGTAACGCCGAAAATCCTTGAAGCCGCCAAGAACCTGAAGGTTGTTGGCCGTGCCGGTATCGGTGTGGATAACGTGGACGTGCCAGCCGCTACCAACGCTGGTGTGGTTGTGATGAACACGCCGTTCGGCAATTCCATCACGACAGCCGAGCACGCAATTGCCATGATGATGGCGCTTGTGCGCCAGATCCCACAAGCCAATGCGTCCACGCACGCCGGCAAGTGGGAAAAATCCAAATTCATGGGCATGGAAATCACCGGCAAGACGCTTGGCCTGATCGGCTGCGGCAATATCGGTTCCGTGGTTGCTGAACGCGCTCTCGGCCTTAAGATGAAGGTTGTTGCCTTTGACCCATACCTGGCACCAGAGCGTGCGGCGGACCTTGGCATCACCAAGGTTGAACTGGATGATGTGTTTGCGAAAGCCGACGTGATCACGCTTCACACGCCGCTGACGGACCAGACCCGCGGTATCGTGGGTAAGGAAGCCTTCAAGAAAATGAAAGATGGCGTTCGCATCGTGAACTGTGCCCGTGGTGGCCTGGTGGACGAAGCGGCGCTTCTTGATGCCCTCAACAGCGGCAAGGTGGCTGGTGCCGCGCTTGACGTATTCGCAGTTGAGCCCGCGACCGAGAACCCGCTCTTTGGCCATGAGAATGTAATCTGTACGCCGCACCTTGGCGCCTCCACCACCGAAGCACAGGTTAATGTGGCGCTGCAGGTTGCTGAACAAATGGCTGATTACCTGCTGACTGGCGGTGTAACGAACGCGCTCAACATGCCGTCGCTGTCCGCTGAGGAAGCACCAAAACTGAAGCCATACATGGCGCTCGCGGAACAGATTGGTGGTTTTGCAGGTCAGCTGACAGAACACGGCCTGAAGCGCATCATGGTGGAATATGAAGGCGCGGTGGCTGAACTGAATACCAAGCCGCTGACGGCTGTGGTGCTTGAAGGCCTGCTGTCGCCGCTGATGTCCAGCGTCAACATGGTCAACGCCCCTGTGATCGCCAAAGAGCGTAATATCCAGGTAACAGAAGTGAAGCATGACCGGGAAGGCGACTATCACACGCTGATCAAGCTGACGGTTGAAACCGAAAAGCAGACCCGCACAGTGACCGGTACGCTGTTCGCCAACCAGGCACCGCGGATTGTGGAAGTCAATGGCGTGCGCCTTGAGGCGGAGGTTGAGCCGAACATGCTCTATGTCATCAACGATGACAAACCGGGCTTTATCGGTGCGCTGGGTTCGCTTCTGGGCTACAACGGCGTCAACATCGCGACCTTCGCGCTCGGCCGTAAGATCGAGGGCGAAGAGGCGGTTTGCCTTGTGGCGGTTGACCAGCCGGTTCAGGATATTGTTCTTGACCAGGTGGCGGCACTCGCGCATGTACGGCAGGCAAAACGTCTGACGTTCTAAGAAATAACGAGAGGGGCCACATTTTGTGGTCAATTGACACGTGAATGGTCCAATGAAACAGATGGCGGGTGGCGCATACGCCCGCCAGGCACTTTTGCCGGAAGGCTTTCGTGATCAACTGGCACCCAAGGCTGAACAAGAAGCAGCCCTGGTGCGCGGTCTGGTGGATACATTCCTGTCGCATGGATACGACCGTGTGGCCCCGCCTCTTGTCGAATATGAAGACAGCCTCTTGGTGGGCGCCGGGAAAACCCGCGCCAAGCAGATGTTCCGCCTGATGGACCCGGACACCCAGCGCATGATGGCTGTCCGCGCCGACATGACTATGCAGATGGCCCGCCTGGCGTCAACGCGCCTCGCGGACGCGCCGCGTCCACTCCGCCTTGCCTATACCGGCAACGTGCTGCGCACCAAAGGTAGCCAGCTTCGCCCAACCCGCCAGTTTGTACAGGCGGGTGTGGAGCTTGTGGGCAGCCCAAGTCTTGAAGCGGAATTGGAAGTGATCGCTGTGGCCGTTGAAGCCCTTGCGGCGGTTGGCATCGGTGACCTGTCGCTTGACCTCACGATCGCGCCCTTGGTGGCCATGATGTGCGACCAGCACAAGCTTTCGGGTGATGTGCGCGAGACCGTTATGGCGGCCCTTGAGGCGAAGGATATCGGCGGCCTGGCCATATTGCCTGATGTCAGCCGTGCGGCATTTGAGAAACTGTTGCAGGCTGCGGGGCCTGCTAGCCAAGCCAATGACATGCTGTCAGGGCTTGAGCTCAAGGGTGGTGCAGGCAAGCTTGTGGCCCGCCTCAGTCGCCTGACCGAAATGGTTGCAAGCCGCCTGCCTGACCTGTCGCTCACCATCGATCCATGCGAAAGCCATGGGTTCGAATATAAAAGCGGAATCGGATTCGCGCTCTTTGCCAAGGGTGGTGAAGGCGAACTGGGCCGCGGCGGCCGCTATATGGTGACCCATCCTGACGGCCATGAAGAGGAAGCAACCGGTTTTTCTGTCTATCTGGACAGCCTGATGAAGGCGCTTCCAGAGGCCAAAAAGGCCGACCATCTGTTCCTGCCATTTGGCACAAAAGCCAGTGATGGCAATAAGTTGCGCCTCGAGGGCTGGCGTACGGTGCAGGGGCTTGACGCGGGCGCCGATCCGCTCACTGAGGCAAAGCGCCTCGGGTGCAGCCATATCTTGCTTGATGAACGGGTTCGACCCGTATAAAAGCTCTTTTTTTAAGAGACCAGTAAAGGGGATTTCGCATGGGCAACGTTGTTGTCGTCGGTAGCCAATGGGGCGATGAAGGCAAGGGCAAGATTGTCGACTGGCTTTCTGAACGTGCTGATGTGGTAGTGCGCTTCCAGGGCGGCCACAATGCCGGCCATACGCTCGTGATCGACGGAAACGTCTATAAGCTGTCCCTGCTGCCATCCGGTATCGTCCGTGGCGGTAAAACCAGCGTAATCGGTAACGGTGTTGTTGTTGATCCTTGGGCGCTTCTCAAGGAAATGGCGACGCTGCGCGGACAGGGGGTTGATATCAACCCGCAATCGCTGCAGATCGCCGCGAACGCCACCATGATCATGCCATACCACCGCGAACTGGATGCCATCCGCGAAGACGCGACCAAAGGCGTGAAGATCGGCACCACCCGTCGTGGCATCGGCCCGGCCTATGAGGACAAGGTTGGCCGCCGCGCGATCCGCGTGTGTGACCTGCAGTCCCGCGAGATGGTTGAGGCGCGCCTCGAAGTGGCGCTGACCCACCACAACGCTGTTCGCCGCGGTTTGGGCCATGACGAGATTGACGGCAAGGCAATTGCTGACGAGCTGATGGATATGGCGGCTGAGATCCTGCCTTACGTGACCAATGTCTGGCGTACGCTTGATGACGCCTCGAAAGGCGGCAAGAAGGTACTGTTCGAAGGCGCGCAGGGTACGCTTCTGGACGTAGACCACGGCACTTACCCGTTTGTAACGTCCTCGAATACCATCGCGGGCCAGGCGGCTGGCGGTTCCGGCATGGGCCCATCGTCCCTTGGCTATGTTCTGGGCATCACCAAAGCCTACACGACGCGCGTTGGCTCTGGCCCGTTCCCAAGCGAGCTGAACGACGAGATCGGCCAGTACCTTGGTGAAAAGGGTCATGAGTTCGGTACCGTCACCGGTCGTTCGCGCCGCTGTGGCTGGTTCGACGCCGTGCTGGTTCGCCAAAGCCTGACCATCGGCGGTGTGACCGGTATTGCACTGACGAAACTGGATGTGCTGGACGGCCTTGAGGAACTCAAGGTTTGTGTTGGCTATAAGCACAAGGGCGAAGTCATCGATTACCTGCCATACGGCATGGAAGATCAGGCTGAGGTTGAGCCGGTTTACGAGACGCTTGAAGGCTGGAAAGAAAGCACCTTCGGCGCCCGCAGCTGGGCCGACCTGCCAGCGACTGCTGTGAAATATATTCGCCGCATCGAAGAGCTGATCGGCGTTCCTGTGGCGCTTCTGTCCACCAGCCCTGAGCGCGACGACACAATCCTGGTGCGCGACCCGTTCCTGGACTAGCGCCATTGCAGCAATCTGCAACCTAAGCAAAAATGACACAAAACGCCGCTAACTCCCCGGAGCAGCGGCGTTTTTTTTGCAATCTTGTTGCATATTGAACCGATATGATTTTCTTTTGTTAACTGTATTCCGGCATAAGGGGTACAGGAATGATGTGTGACGCTGTCTTGGGGCACGGGGGCGTCACCTTTGCATGCTAAGGGGAATAAGTCTTGAGCGGTGATATTGCACCAGTTCCGGGCGGTCAGAGCGCTTTCGGTGACCGGTACGACGTCAAGACGTCGGCGCCGCTTCCCGAATTCTCAACCCATGGCGGTGATGCCTTTATGGCGACCGACAAGGAACGCCCTGGCAAAGATATCTATGCACTGGTGCAGCACCCTACGATCCCTGTCCGGAATGAAGTCTACAAAAGCCTGAAAAGTCGCCCCATCGCCAACGTGGTGAACCCCATTGACCGCGGCTTGATGAACTTGGATATAGGCGGCCAGCGACAGCGCCTTGTCACCATTTTCGAGCGGCCTACGGGCGGAGCCCTGTTTGGCCCCGACGGCAAGGTGCACCCACGGGTCAACACCAACAAGCTGAGGCAAAGTGTTGTTCTTTCCGCGCTCAAGGCGATCGCTGCTGTCCATAAACGCGGCTTTACCCACCGAAGCATTATGCCAACCACCATGTTCTTTGCGGCGCCGGACGGCGACGAGGTGTGCATTGGTGAATGCTATAGTGCACCACCCGGCTACAAGCACCCGTTTGCACTTGAGCCGCTGAAGCTGGCGCTGGCGGACGAAACAGCGCGTGGTGAAGGCGATATTGAAAGTGATTTCTATCAGCTTGGGGCGTGCCTGCAGAGCCTCTATTTCGGTGAAGCCCTGTGGCGCGGCAAGGACCGCGACAGCCTGCTGATGGCACGGGTGAACCAGAGCTCCTTCTGGGCACTCAGCGGTGGGCGTGAAATTCCCGGTGCACTTGGCAACCTGATCCGTGGCCTGATGGCAGACGATGAGGACGAGCGCTGGGGCGCTGAGGATATCCTTGACTGGTTCGAAGGGGTGGGCAAGCCCAAGCGCACCAGCATGAAGGCATGGTCCATGAACCGGCCAACCAGTTTCAAAGGTGTGGCATATGTGGACCGAAGGCTTTTGGCCGACGCCTTCGCGCGCGATCCGCGGGAAGCGGCGAATTTCCTTAAGGGGATCGATTTCCCCGCCTGGGTTCAGCTTTCCTTCCGCGATGAAATCCTGACCGAACGCCTTGAGGCAACGCTGAATGTGGTGCCTGGTGGTGGCCTTGGCGGTACCCGGCCCGATGACTTCAAGATGGTTACGCGCGTGTGCATGTTCCTGCATCCAACGGGGCCGGTGCACTTCAAAGGCCATTCTTTCTTCCTGGATGGTCTGCCGTCAGCGCTTGCTGATGCGTTTTCCCGGGATGACCGGGACCTGATCGGCGTGATCCTTGATTTGTTCGACGAACGTTTCCTCAATGCCCTGGCTGAAGTGTGCAGCGAACGGAACGAGCGCTTCATGACCCAGGTTCGGGGCCTCAGGCCGATCATGATCCACGGCAGCAGCAAGTCACTGGGGCGTGGCATGGAGCGGGTTCTATATGCCATGAACCCGATTTTGCCCTGTATCAGCCAACGGTTCAGCAATGTCTGGATCGGGTCCATCAAACAGATGATGCGCGCGCTTGACCGTATGGCGGCGACAGGCCCGCTCAAGAATGTCCTGCTTGACCGGCACATTGCGGCCTTCTGCACAGCACACGGCAGTGACCTTGAGCGCGACTTCAACAAGATTGCGGCAGCCCAGAATGACCCTGTGCGGCTGAATAGCCTTGGCGCTGAGTTCTTCGGCATGTTGCAGCGCCGCTTCAAGCTTGAGCCACTTCACAACCTTACCGAAAAACTGGTGGATGGCTTGGGGAACACAGTTAAGGGCCTGAAGAACAAGAAGCGCCGTGAACGGGTGGCGGCACTTTTGGAAAAAGTGAAGAAAAGTGGCGACGTTCACAAGTTGACCACCGAGCTGAACATGTCGCGTATCCAGGTTGAAGATGCCAGGGAGTTTTCACAGGCCCGGACAGCCTTGATGAAGTTGGACCGGGAAAAAGCGAAGCTGACGCGCAAGATTCAACCAACTGACCCGGATGCGCGTGCGAAAGGGCTTCGGGGTAGCCGGTTGGTCGCTTTTGTGGTTATGCTGTTTGTGGGCTTCATGGCGTTCTTCCCTGCTTAGGGGAAGGGCAGCCAGCCCGTTTTGGAAAGAAAAATGGCAAAGAAGAAACAAGTTACACCAATGCGGATGCGCCGCAAGATCAACCAGCGCCAGGAAATTAGCGCTTTTGGTCCGTTGCTTGTTGCGGGGCTGATCGCCCTTGCTATTGCCAGCCTGAATGCTGTTGCTGTCGCGATCGTCGGTCTGGCGCCAACCATTGTACTTGGCTTGACGGCAAAAGGTGTGAACAAATCCGAGCGCGTTCAGTGCGTTGGCTTCATGAATATCGCGGGCGTTATTCCGTTCATTGCCACGGTGATGGACCAGCCGCGTGAGCTGATGTTCATCATCTCCAACCCGATCAATCTGGCGACTATGTATGGCGCTGCGGCTGTCGGATACGCGTTGATCCACGTTGGGCCAATGGTTGCTGCTATCGTTCTTCAAAGCCTGGCGCAAGAGCGCATCAAAACGCTGAACCAGCAGCGGCAGGCGCTGATTGAACTGTGGGGTGCTGACGTGATCGGGGACAAGGATGGCCCTGAGGAAGAGCCCGCCTGGGCGCAGGGGCGGCGCCCCAGCGCTTAGGCCTAATCCTGCTGTTTGCCGGGGTTCCCGAGGCCCGCTTCAGACGCGGCAAGCCGCATTGCCTTCTGAACTTTTTCAAATGCCCGCACTTCAATCTGGCGCACGCGTTCTCGGCTGACACCATATTCCTGGCTAAGCTCTTCAAGAGTTTTTGGCGGCTCCGCGAGACGGCGTTCCTGGAAGATATGGCGCTCACGCTCATTGAGGTCTGCCATTGCGTCAGACAGCAGTTCCAGGCGCTGGTCCCGCTCTTCCTTGTCGGCAACCAGTGTTTCCTGGTCCGGGTTTTCATCCACCAGCCAATCCTGCCATTCACCTTCCGCATCGGCCCGCAATGGGGCGTTCAGCGAGTGGTCCATGGCCGACAGGCGCCGGTTCATGTTGACCACATCGTCTTCCGGCACATCCAGTTTCTTGGCGATCTTCGCCACATGCTCGGGCGTCAGGTCGCCTTCCTCGACAGCGGCGATCTGGCCTTTCATGCGGCGCAGGTTGAAGAAAAGCTTCTTCTGGGCCGCGGTGGTACCAATTTTCACCAGCGACCAGCTGCGCAGGATATATTCCTGGATCGCGGCACGGATCCACCACATGGCGTAGGTGGCGAGGCGGAAGCCTTTTTCGGGATCAAAGCGTTTGACGGCCTGCATCATGCCCACGTTGCCTTCAGCGATCAGGTCCGCCACGGGAAGGCCATAGCCGCGATAGCCCATGGCGATCTTGGCCACAAGGCGCAGGTGGCTCGTTACCAGCTTGTGGGCAGCGTCCCGGTCCTCGTGTTCGGTCCAGGCCTTGGCCAGCATATATTCCTCTTCCTGCGCCAGCATCGGAAATTTCCGGATGTCCTGCAGGTATTGGCTCAGGCTGCCTTCAGGCGACAAAGTAGGTAAGTTGCTTGGAGTCGACATAGTCCTATCCCTAACCGCTTTTTTGTTGTTTGCCGCTTAGTTTACTGCGGCTTCTCACGCTTCGTCAAACACGCAAAAAAGAGGCACCTACACCCGGTAGGGTGCCAGTGTCTCCAAAAGCTCTTTCATATCATATGGTAAGTCGCTTTCGAATTTAAAGGTCTCACCTGTGATCGGGTGGCGAAAACCCAGCACCCTGGCATGAAGCGCCTGGCGTTTGAAGGACTGGAGCGCCGCCCGGGCCGGGCCCTTTATGCTGCCCGGGACACTGGACCGGGCATAAACCGGGTCGCCCACAAGCGGATGGCCGATATGGGCCATGTGAACACGCACCTGGTGTGTGCGGCCGGTCTCAAGCTGGCATTCGATCAGGCTGGCGACAGGCACGCCATTCTGGGCGTAATGCGCCTGGGTGCGGTAGTGCGTGGCAGCCCATTTGCCGCCATGATCAGTCACGGCCATGCGCTTTCTGTCGACCGGATGGCGCGCGATGTTGCCCTCAATGCGGCCATTCGGCGGCACTGGATGGCCTTTGCAGACGGCAGAATACAGCCGTTCGATCGAATGGTCGGCGAACTGTTCGGCCAGGCCGTTGTGGGCCTTGTCATGCTTGGCGACGATCAAAAGTCCGCTGGTGTCCTTGTCTATGCGGTGTACGATTCCTGGGCGTTTGACGCCGCCGATGCCGCTCAACGACCCGCGACAGTGGTGCAGAAGCGCATTCACAAGCGTGCCCGATGGGCTGCCCGCCGCAGGGTGTACCACCATGCCGGGCGCCTTGTTGACGACAATCAGATGCTCGTCCTCAAATACGATATCAAGCGGGATATCCTCAGCCTGCGGCTCGGGGTCCTCTGGTTCGGGCACATTGATATGGTATGTTTCACCGGCCTTG
>JBNKYQ010000013.1:0-24670 GCA_050300975.1 Kordiimonas sp. | reverse complement strand
GATCCAGCTTGAGATTTCTTCCAGGCTTTTCTTCTCTATGTCCGGCACCTTCACGCCGTCAGCCGGGTAGCCGCACACCACCAGCATGGTGGGGCGTTCGTTTTTTGGGCGGCCACAAATCTCATTGAGGAACCCCATGGGCGACGGCGTGTGGGTCAGCGTGGCAAGCCCCGCGTTATGAAGCGCTGCAATCAGGAAACCTGCCGCGAGCCCTGCACTTTCATGGACATAATAATTGTTGGTGCGCTCGCCTGTGGCGGGGTCAATGCCATAGTTCTCGCGGAACACGGCAATCAGGTAGGGGGCGGTCTCAAGGAATGGCTTGCTGGCGTCCGTGCCGAAAGGTTCCAGGTCCGCCAGCCACTCATCGCCTGCGCGTCCGCCATAGAACTCGCGTTCTTCGGCTTCGGCGGCCTCGCGTAGTTTCTTCTTGGCCGCCGGGTCCGCGATCACAGCGAAGTGCCAGGGCTGCTTGTTGGCGCCCGAAGGCGCGCGCCCGGCGGTGCGGATCGCATTCTCGATCACCGCTCGCGGCACCGGCCTGTCTGAATAGTCCCGCACTGTGCGGCGCTTTTTCATCATGTCGAAAAACGCTTCGGAGCGTTCGGTCATCTGCTCGGCTGTGCGTTCCTCAAACCCCTCAAGCGGGATGAATTTTTCCCCAGTCGCCACGCTTGCTGCTCCTTCTGATGCATCGGTGGTAATCCCCTCAGACTCGTGCTTAAATCACCCTGACGGAAATATTCAGCGAACCGCGTGGGGGTTTATGCGCTTTTCCCAAATCATTCTTTGGCTGTGCCTGATGCTATTGGCCGCACCTGCCTTTGGGCAATCTGTGGTTCTGCGACCCGATGACGTTTTGCCTCGGCTCAAGGAAGCAGCACCCGGCGCCTTCTATATCAATGGCCATGACGTCCACGGCATGACAGAAGAGATGGCGCAGGCCTATTATCCTTTGGGAGATAGCGCCAAATATGTGCTGGCACTGGTGACGCTTCGCCTCGCGGACAAGGGCGCGATCAGCCTGGATGAACCTGTCGCCAAAGCCCTGCCGAACCTGATGAATTTTAACCCATTCGAAGTGGCCATCACGCCTAAGCATCTGCTGGCTGAAACGGCGGGCTTCGCAAAACCCGCTGGCTGGGCCCATGAAAAGTTCGCGAATGCACCGCTTGAATATTACCTGGTCAAGGCCCGCGGCGCAGGACAGGTTTCCGAGGATGACCCAATCGGCTGGCGCCTTTTGCAGGCACTTCTGGAGGCAAGGACCGGGCGTTCCATTGATGACATCGTCGTTGAGGAGTTGCTTGTACCTTTGGGGTTCGATGCCGCAGATTTGGGCCTGCCCCGCCACCACTTCAGGCGGGTTCAAAATGTCCCGCTTGAGGTTGCAGGGATGCGTGGTGAAGCTGTCGCACATTTGCTGCGCTTGCTGATTGTCAATGAAGACGTATCCGGTGCTCCTTTTCTGACGCCCGCGTCACACTCCTTGTTGGTCTCGAGACCCCTTTGGCAAATGCATCCGCTGGGTATCGCTTCCCTTGCAGGAACGCGGCGGATGCAACGGGGCCGACAGCAATGGATTGATGTGGGAACCGAACAATCCGGGAGCTGCAGCTTCGGCATATATGCCATGGCCTTCCCTGAAGCTGGTGTCGTTTATGCCAAAACCAGGCGGCAGGCTGACTATGGAACGCGCTGCACCGCGAGCCGGTTCAGCAACGCCGTACTCACAAATGCTGCCGCCAACATCCCGATCCGTTGGGATCGCCAGGCTGCGGTGGAGCAGGCGCAAGAACTGATAGATCCCGAAGTGCCTGGTGGTCGCTACCAGTGCGCCAACGTTTCAGCCTGGGTGAAAGACCGGGTTGAAGGATCAGCCACCTGCACGCTGTGGGCGCGTCCGGACGGCACAGATACTCTGAAGGTCGATGTCAAATGGCCGCCGCTCACTGACTTTGCCGCTGGCCCACCCTTGTCACAGCGATATGAAAAGGAAGCGCCATTCGCCTACCGTGGCAGCCTGGCGGAACCGCCGCTGATTTTCAGTCCCTACCGGGCGGGCGGCTATGCTTATATTGGCGATTTGGCGTACGTTCGGGTCGGCGTTCTAGGCTATTTCCGGACGGTCGCGACCAGATATGTCCCGATTTTGCTCGCGATTTTGCTTTCCGGCGCGCTGCATATCGGTAGCAAAACGTCCGTGCAGTGGCGGCGGTTTGGGTGGTTCTGCCTCTCTGGCGCAGCGCTTGTAGGCGTTGGTCTTTATGCCGACTGGCACTGGTGGCCAACCGTTTTGTATCAACTGCAGATGCCGTGGGTGATCACACTGTGGCGCACGGGACTCAATGTCGGGCTGATGCTCCTCCTCGCGTTGCCAATGCTGTCCTTCACCTTTATCCGGCAGCAGAATATGCCCGAGAAGGGCTTCGCGCTTTTGTTCGCCGGACCGCATTTGGGGCTGATTTCCCTGTCGGCGATCGGGCTCTTCCTGACCACCATCATTTGGGGGGTGGCGGGCACCTTCACAGCCTATTGATTTCTCCGTCTGGTCACTATAGGGTCCCGCTCATGACACAAACAGGTGCGTATAAACGAATGTGGCGAATGATCCGCCCGGTTTCCATGGGAAGCCGGGTCTCTGTCGTTCGATCCAACCACAATTCGTTTACGGGAGTCGCGCACCATGACTGCGCCATTTGAAATAGCCAATCGATTCGAAGTCCTCACCTGGAGGCAACCGCACGCGCTCAGTAACGTGCTGTCCCACTTTTCAACCAGCCACAGCCAGCCATCCCGCGTCAGCACTGTCGCTCACAAGGATGGGACACTTTCGGTCACCATTGTCGTCCCGGCATTGGCCGAGACAGAAGCCCGTGCTATCCAGAGTGATCTGAAGGAAGACAAGCAGGTCCTCAGGGCCATGCTCGAACATCTAGTGGGCTAAATGACAGACTTCATCCTGACTGAAAATGAGATCAAGCGCCGCCTGGACCTTGTTTCGACGGAAGACCCGCATATCGCCGAGGCGGTGGCGCTTGTTGGTTACCCGAGCGAACGGCGGGGCGAACAAGGGTTCCAGACCTTCATGCGCGTGATTGTGGGGCAGCAGCTTTCCGTGAAAGCAGCCGCAACGATCCGCGAGCGCGTCGAGGCGCTGCTGGATGATCCGGCGAGTCCGGACAGCTATGACCGGGTCTCAGACGAAGAACTGCGGGCCGCGGGCCTGTCGCGCCAGAAAATCGGTTATGCCCGGTCGCTCGTGGATACCGTCCGCGATGGTAGGCTGGACGTGGAGGCTCTGCCTCATATGTCGGATGAAGACGCGATAGCGGCTATTACCGCCGTCAAGGGGCTTGGGGTCTGGAGCGCGCATATGTACCTGATGTTCTCCCTTGGCCGGCCTGATATCTGGCCGGTGGGGGACCTGGCAGTGCGCGTTGGCGCGGGGCGGATTATCGGCCTTGATGAGCGTCCGACCGAGAAAGAGGCCTCGCTCATCGGCGAACGCTGGAAACCACACAGAAGCGCCATTGCCCTTCTGTCATGGCACTATTATTCTAACGCCCCAGCCATCGATTAGACCACCATTAGGAGACAGACATGACCGACTTCAAAAAAGTGACAGACACGGTTTCTGTCTCCCCTCAGCTTGGCAAGGCGGATATTGACGCGGCTGCGGACGCGGGCTTTGGCCTGATCATCAACAACCGACCGGATGGTGAGGAAGGCGGCCAACCCAAGAATGATGACCTGGCGGCTTACGCGACTGAGAAAGGCCTCAAATGGGCTACCATCCCAGTGGTTGGCGGCCAGCTGACATTCGAATCGATCGAGATGATGGCGATGGCACTGAAGGACGCCGACGGTCCTGTACTGGCTTTCTGCCGGTCGGGCACCCGGTCCTGCACGCTGTGGTCCCTCGCGCAGGCGTTGACCGGGGCGATGGAAACAAAGGACATCCTCGCTCACGCCGCCAAGGCGGGCTATGACGTCTCCAGCATGGCGCCGACGCTCGATCACCTCAAGCAACTGCATCACGGCTAGCGGTCTGCACCCCTGATGGTCTCTTCATAGATTTCGGCATCTGGACCATAAAGTTCCCAGACTTCAGAGCCTTCCACCACGCTGTCTTGCCGGTGTTCAAGCCCGAGTTTCGTCAGCACGTTGCGGCTGGCGTCATTACCCCTGATCACGAAGGCATACAGGTCATGGTCCGGTACGTTCAGGTCTTTCTTGCCTTCCCTTATCACTGCACGCCCGGCTTCGGTCGCTAGGCCCATGCCCCAATATTCTTCCCGGAACCAGTACCCCACTTCAACGAAACGGCCATCCTCCGTTGGACGAAACAGCACCCAGCCCAGCATACCGTCCTTCGCTGCCGATGCCGGTTCTTTCCAGGTCACGGCATAGAAGAACTTGAGACGTAGTCCGGCCCGAAGCCAACGGATGAATTCTGTCTTCTCCGCCTGTTCATCGGTTGCTGTGTCCCTTGGGATAAAGCGCATAACATTGGGGTTTGAGAGCATCAGCCACATGGCATGGGCATCACCCTCTTCAAAGCGCCTCAAGTAAAGTCGGTCCGTTTCAATCGGCTCATGACTAAGCTTCAACTCAGCCCTGTCGTATGTTCCGGCTTGCGCCATATATAATTCCCTACCAATCGTTCGGTTAAATAAGATCAAACGCCATCAGAAGGAATGTATATTCCTCTGCGACCTCACGGTAGCGCTCGAACCGTCCGGATTTTCCGCCATGCCCGGCCCCCATGTTGATCTTCATCATCAGGAGATTGTCGTCGGTTTTGGTGGCACGCAGCTTGGCGGTCCATTTCGCCGGCTCCCAGTAGGTAACGCGCGGGTCATTGAGACCGCCCGTTACCAGCATGGGCGGATAGTCCTTGGCTTCGATATTGGTGTAGGGGCAGTAGCTCTGGATCGTCTCGAACGCCGCCTTGTCCTTGATAGGGTTACCCCATTCGGGCCATTCGATCGGCGTCAGCGGCAGGTCGGCATCAAGCATGGTATTGAGCACATCCACAAACGGCACATGCAGCACCACGCCCTTGAACAGCTCTGGCGCCTGGTTGACAACCGCGCCCATCAGCTCACCGCCAGCGCTGCCGCCCGAGATGCTGATCCCGCCCTTGGACGCATAGCCTGCAGCCTCAAGGTGGCCCGCCACATCAACAAAATCGTTGAAGGTGTTGGTGCGCTTCTCCAACTTGCCATCTTCATACCAACCGTACCCTAGCTCATCCCCGCCACGAATATGGGCGATGCCATAGGCAAAACCACGATCCAACAAGCTGAGCCGCGTCGCCGAAAAACTCGGACTCATGCCCAGACCGTAGGCACCGTATCCATACAGGTGGAGAGGCGCTCCCTTTTTCCAACCCTCCTTGTAAACAAGGCTGACCGGCACCTGGACGCCGTCGCGCACAGTCACCATAAGGCGTTCGGACGCATAGCCCGATTTGTCATAGCCCGACGGGATTTCCTGCTCTTTCCTCAGCGTTAGCGAGGCATCGTCAAGACTATAGTCAAACACGCTGGGGGGCGTGACGAGGCTCGAGTACCCCAGGCGCACATGCTTTTGGGCGAACTCGGCATTCGTCCCAAGCCCCACCTCATAGACCGGTTCCGGCATGCCGATATGGCAGCTGTTGCCGTCTGTGAACAACAGGCGGATCTGGTCCAGCCCGTCCTGCTTCTCCTCAATCGCCAGAAAGCCATCAAACGCCTGCATGCCAGTGAGGTAAAGCGATGGGCTGCCTTCCAGAACCAGCGCCCAGTCCGCGGGTGACGCAACCGGCGCCTTGTAGATGCTGAAGTTCTCCTGCTCGCCGTTCGACCGGATATAGAAATGCCCGGCGCCGTCATGATCGACCGTATAGTCGTGGCCCTCTTCCCGCGCGCGCACGAGCGCCGGCGCAGCCGCTGTGTCATCAAGCGGCACAACATGGTTTTCTGCTGTCACATGATCTGCGCTTCTGATCACCAGGTGGGACTTTGAACTGGTGCGGCGGATATGAACGAAGAAGCTGGTGTCCCTCTCTTCATAGACTTTGCGGTCCTTACCGCCCAGCGCATGGAAGTTAACAAGATAAGGACGCCACTCCTTCGAGACCTTCACATGATAGAAGCCTCTGCTGTCGCTCGCCCAAACAACCTCGCCCGAGGTCTCTGTGATCTCGTCCGCGAGCATCTCCCCGGTTTCAAGGTCGCGCACACGCGCAGTGAAACGCTCTGATCCGTTGGTGTCAGATGAGAAGGCCAGGTAGCGCCCGCAGGGGCTGACGGCCATACCACCCAGCTTGAAGAACTCGTGCCCTTCGGCTTCCAGGTTTTCATCCAGCAGCACATCCCAATTGGCCGCGCCCTTCTGCCTGCGATACCAGGCCCGGTACTCGGCCCCCTTGGCGAAGGCCCAACGATACTCAAACCCGCCATCCGCCCACGGCACGCTTTCGTCATCTTCTTTGATACGACCTTTTATTTCCTCAAAAAGCGCGTCCGTCAGCCCCGCCTGATCATTCATTACGGATTCGAAATAATCGTTCTCTTGGTTCAAGTATCCGAGAATTTCCTCATCCGTCACCTCTGGATACCCTGGGTCCTTGAGCCAAAAGTATGGGTCTTCAAACGTGATGCCGTGATGGCTGGCCTTGTATGGCTTTGTCGTCGCCAATGGCGGCAAGGGGGACGCGGGTGCTTTCAGCATGTCATGATCCTGACTTTAGATAGGTGTTGTCCCATAGGTAGGCCGGGTGGCAGACGCTGTAAAGGGCCATGGAAATTGGTCCGACTTTCCTTGCAAATTCGCCCCCGCCCTGCCATGTAATGCGCAGCTTGTTTTCAGTTGAAACTAAAGGAGACGCCGCCCATGTCAGATCATGCAGCCCGATTGACCGCCCTCAGGTCCGAACTCAAGGAGCGTGGCCTTGATGGCTATATCGTGCCGCTGACTGACGAACACATGAGCGAATATGTAGGCGCCTATGCCCAGCGCCTGCCGTGGCTGACGAACTTCACCGGTTCGGCTGGCAATGCGGCCGTGCTGATGGACAAGGCCAGCCTGTTCATTGACGGGCGCTACACCATTCAGGCCGCGGCCGAACTGGACCCTGCGCTTTATGAGCATCACCTGTTTGACGAATATCCGCTTCTGAAGTGGGTCACAGATAATGCAGTTGAGGGCACCGTCATCGGCTATGACCCTGAGCTTACGACCATCGCCTGGGTCGAGGAAGCAGAAGCGGCCTTCAAGAAAAAAGGCCTACAGCTGGAAGCCGTCAGTACCAACGCGGTCGACGCCATCTGGACCGACCGACCGGCCGAACCGCTTGCGCCCGCGCAGGTGCACACGGCAACGCTCGCGGGCAAATCCGCAGAGGAAAAGCGCGCCGAGATTGGCGAGGCTCTTCGGGAGGAAGGCGCGGACGCTGCCGTTATCACCATGCTCGACAGCGTCGCATGGGCTTTCAACATCCGCGGTTCGGATGTCTCCAACACGCCGGTGACCCATGCTTGGGGTATTCTGCATGCGGACGGCAGTGCCAACCTCTATATCGCCCCGGAGAAGGTCACCGACGACCTTCGGATGCATCTGGGCAACCAGGTTCAGATTGAACCGCGGAATACTTTTTACACGGCACTTGCGGCACTCGGCGGCGCGGGCCGAAAGATCCTCGTTGACCGCAACACCAACAATGCCAAAGTGTTCAACACCCTGAAAGTCAGTGGCGCGACCGTCATCGAAGGCCAGGACCCATGCATCCTGCCAAAAGCAGTGAAGAATGAAACCGAACAGCAAGGCAGCCGCGATGCCCACGTCCGGGACGGCGCGGCTATCGCCGAATTCCTGCACTGGATCGAGACCGAAGCCCCCAAAGGCGGCATTGACGAACTGACTGCGGTTGAGCGCCTGTGGGCCTTCCGCAAGAAGCGCGATATGCTGAAGGACAAAAGTTTCGATACCATCTCGGGTGCGGGCGGCAACGGCGCCATTGTGCACTATAGGGTGACAGAGAAAACCAACCGCCCCCTGAAGACCGGGGAGCTTTACCTGGTAGACAGCGGCGGCCAGTATCTGGACGGCACGACGGACATCACCCGTACCGTGGCAATTGGTGACCCCACAGACGAGATGCGCGACCGCTTCACCCGCGTGCTCAAGGGGCATATTGCGCTGTCAATGACGCGCTTCCCCAAGGGCACCAGCGGGATGGCGCTGGACGCCATCGCCCGGCGCCCCATCTGGGAAGCGGGGCTCGATTATGACCACGGTACCGGTCACGGTGTTGGATCGTTCCTCGGCGTGCATGAAGGGCCGCAGCGCATCGCAAAATTCGGAACGATGGTGCCCCTGCAGCCTGGCATGATCCTGTCGAACGAGCCTGGCTACTATAAGGAAAACGCATACGGCATCCGGATCGAGAACCTGATCCTGGTCAAGCGGGTTGAGGGAGATACCGAGCGCGAGATGTATGAGTTCGAGAACTTAACCTGGGCGCCGATGGACCGCCGCCTTGTAGACACCACGCTCATGTCGGATACTGAACTTGATTGGCTGAACAGCTATCACGCACAGGTCTATGATAAGATTGCGGATCTGGTTGACGCAGACACCCGTGAATGGCTTAAAGAAGCGACCGCGCCAATCGCGCGAGCCGCATAACCCAAACCTGGACCCAAGAATGAGTGCCACCCATCAATCAGCACCGCGCCATATCAGGCTCCCGGCCAACACGGCCGGGCGGGATTTTTTGCTTGGGGACCTGCACGGTGAATACGACCATTTTGTCGAAGCCATGATACGGGTGAATTTCGATCCAGCGAAAGACCGGGTCATTTCGGTGGGGGACCTGGTGGACAGGGGCCCGAATTCTTACGACTGCATGATGCTGCTGCACAAGCCATGGTTCTATGCCACCCGGGGCAATCACGAGACCATGCTTCTGGACGCCCAGTTCGATGGCGCCGTGGCCATGTGGATGGCCAATGGCGGCGAATGGTTCCTGCAGCTGACGGAAGAGCAGAAAGACGATTGTACGACGCTTGCACAGCAGATGCCGCTGGCGATCACGCTTGAGCTTCCGGACGGTCGCACCATTGGCGTCTGTCATGCCGAATGGCCAGGCGAGGACTGGGGCCATGTGAGCGACACTGTATATGATCTGTATCAGGTGCAGGCCATGCTGTGGGGACGCCGCGTGCTTTCAAAAGGCAAGCCTCAGAATGATCGCTCAGCCGCGCTGACTGTGCACGGTCACACGCCGATCGACGCCCCCAAGAAACTTGGGAGCGCGCTTTTTATCGATACAGGCTGCGTCTATGGCGGTACGCTAACGCTTGTGAGCGTCGAGCAGGCGCTGGCGATCCCGCCAGATAGCAAACCTTCTATCTTCAGTCGGCTTCGCGGACTTCGAAATCAGTCGTGATCTCGGCCAGCGCGCCAAGCTGTACCGACGCCGAACAATATTTGTCCTTGGAAAGCTGGATGGCCCGCTCTACCGCGCGGGGGTCAACGCCAACACCTGTCACCACAAAATGGGCATGGATTTTGGTGAAGACACGGGGCGGCTCCGGCGCGCGCTCGCTTTCAAGCTCCACCCAACAGTCTGTCACCTTCTGGCGAGATTTCTTGAGCATCAGCATTACGTCGATGCTGGAACATCCACCCATCCCGAGAAGCAGCATTTCCATCGGCCGGAGGCCGTGGTCCCGGCCACCATCGCCCGAGCCGGAGTCCATAACCACCGCATGACCGGATGGCGACTCGCCAATAAAAGTCATATCACCGGCCCATTTCACCCGTGCCTTTTGTGCTGCCATGCTGAAACTCCTGATTAAGTTTGAAAAACGCGTCAAACTGCCTTTTAACCAAGGCAGGCTCCTGCGGCAACGGCTGTTAAGCGCATATTCCCGTTAACACTATCTTTAGCCCTGAAATCATAGACTTGGGTATGGTTAACGGTGGAGGCCAGGTGCCGTGCTCTATCATCTTCTTTATATCAGCGAGCTCAAGAGCGATACCTCGCTTGACATGGACACCATTGTCCAGAACTCGAAGGACTATAACAAGGAACACCACATCACGGGTGCTCTCTGGTTTGACGGCACAACCTTCGTGCAGATGCTGGAAGGCGACAGGGTAGCCCTGTCTGCCGTCCTCGCCCGTATCATGCGTTCAAACGCACATCACAAGTTCGAGCTCGTTTTCTTTGAGCCCGCCACTGAACGCATCTTTTCTGACTGGTCGATGGCCTATTATCACGCATCGAAAGACGAGCAGGATATCGTCAAGAAGTTTGCCACAGACAACACCTTCAGGCCGCGCAGAATGTCAGCCCAGAGCCTTGTCACCTTCATGCGGTATCTCGAGATGGCACGCCACGTAAGCGCCGCGAACAGTATCTAAAGCATCACATATGCATCCTCTTGGCGCCAAAACGCAGCCGGTTATCGCAGCGGCCTTGGCCATATAGCCACATGGCTTTAAGCTCGCACGGAGAAGGGTCAGCTGATGGCAACGTTCACACTGAATATTTATACATCACAAGCAAGGCATGAAGTGGTTAGCGCCTTCAAGGAGGCAGTCCTTGGATCATCGGGCTGGATCGCCGGGCACACTTTCTATTCCAACACTGCGGCGACCCTTCGTGCGGCTGTGGAAAGGCAACATATCGACGCGTTCCTCGACCGGTTGATTGCCGATCGACTTCTGAAAGCCGACGACACAGAGCTTCAGACATTGCGTCAGCACAGTAAGGCGGGGGAGACAGCAGAAGTGGTCGTTAGCTGTTCCATGACGTTCCTTCATTCGGACCCGGACCTGAAGCACGACGTACCGGCCGTGCCCGGCTAGGCGATTTCCGGAAAGTCCGCTTCCACATCACCAGGGTGCCACTGCGGGTATTTTTTCATCACGGATTTGAAAAAGGCGCCTTCCATGAAGGCCTCCAGCCAAGCCTGCAGCGCCGGATAAGGCGCCGCGTAGAACCACGCTCGGTCAACGCTCGCAAACTGACGGATGAAGGGCAGGATGGCATAATCCGCCAGACAGGGACGGTGCCCGAACAGCCAGCCACCACCCTCAAGACGCACCTCAAGCGTGGCAAGGAACCCCTCGGCCGCTTGCCGGTGTGCAAGCGGATCGACATCATCGTAGCGGGCGGCGTATTTGAAGCGGTCCAGATTATGTTTGAAGTCGCCATCACAGTCAGCAATCAGGGCAAGCATATCTGCAAGCGTGCCCTTTTCGGGTGACAGCCAGCCATCGGGGTCATTTTGGCCAAGCGCCCAAAGCATCACATCGAGGCTTTCATCGATCACCGTGCCGTCAGCAAGCTGAAGCACAGGCACCGTTCCCTTGGGGGATATCTCAAGCATATGGGCTGGCTTATCGCGCAGCACCACCTCCCGAAGCTTCACGGCCACACCCGCACGGGCAATGGCGAGCCGCGCCCGCATGGCATACGGGCAGCGGCGAAAGCTATAGAGAATGGTGGCCTCGGCGGACATTAGTCAGCCTCAACGCTTTCAGCCTTCGCCCGCGGCGGCTTGGTGATGCCCACATGGCGTTCGCCGCGTTCTTGCGCGAGTTCGATCTGCTTCTGGCGTTCTGCGAATCGCTCTTTCTGCTCCGGCGTTGTCTCGTCAATGCAGAGCGGACAGCTCACGCCTTCTTCATACTCAGGCAACAACTTTGCGTCTGGCGAGACCGGGCGGCGACAGGCGCGGCACATGGTATAGTCGCCCTCGGCCAGCCCGTGGCGAACAGACACCCGGTCGTCAAAGACGAAACAGTCTCCTTCCCAAAGGCTTTCCTCTTCCGGCACATCCTCCAGATACTTCAGGATGCCACCTTCAAGGTGATAGACCTCCTCGTAGCCCTGCTCTTTCATATAAGCCGTGGACTTTTCGCAGCGAATCCCGCCGGTGCAGAACATTGCAAGCTTTGGCTTATTCAGGATGTCCTTGTTGTCTTCTGCCCATTTCGGGAATTCGCGGAAGGATTTGGTTTTGGGGTCAACCGCGCCCTTGAAGGTGCCGATGGCCACTTCATAGTCATTGCGGGTATCCACCACCACGGTATCCGGATCAGAGATCAGCGCATTCCAATCCTGGGGCTTCACGTAGGTGCCCACCACCTTGTTGGGGTCCACGCCTTCAACGCCAAGGGTGACGATCTCTTTCTTCAGCCGAACCTTCATGCGCAGAAAAGGTTCGTCTGATGCCCAGCTTTCCTTGTGGGTATAGCCCTTGAGCGGCGCAATCGTATGCAGGAAATCCAGCACCTTGCGCACTCCCGCCTCGGGGCCGGCGATGGTGCCATTTATGCCTTCGGCGGCGAGAAGAAGCGTACCTTTCACATCACCCGCGAGGCAAACGTCCGTGATCGGCATTTGCCAATCTTTAAAGTCAGGGAAGGCCGCAAACTTATAAAGCGCAGCCACAAGATAGTTCGACATGTTTTTTCCATTCATTTCAGGGGGCCGACGCGTAAAGCCGGGCCCAAAACTGCGCGCCTTATAACAAGTTTGGGGCTGGCTGTAAAATCAGGAACATTTCGCTCGCTTTTAGGTCAAAAAGACCTTTGTTTTCCTGCAACTAAGAACCCCTATCACGACCCGATAAGGGTTGGCGGCACGGTGATGGCTTGCTATAGTCGGAGCACATGCACATCCCCCCCCAGCGGCAAAGGAGGCTCGTCATGAAAGGCGACAAGAAGGTCATCCAGCATCTTAATGTGATTCTCAAGAACGAGCTGACTGCCATCAACCAGTATTTCCTGCATTCCCGCATGCTCAAGGACTGGGGCATGAAGAAGCTGGCGGACAAAGAGTATGAAGAATCCATCGACGAAATGAAGCATGCGGATGAGCTGATTGAGCGGATCCTGTTCCTTGAGGGCCTGCCGAACCTGCAGGACCTTGGCAAGCTTATGATCGGCGAGGACGTGAAAGAAATCCTGGAGTGCGACCTGAAGATGGAGCACACCGCCCACAAGGATCTCAAGGACGCGATTGAGTATTGCGAAAGCACCCGCGACTATGTCAGCCGCGAGCTTCTGGAAGATATCCTCTCAAGCGAGGAAGAGCATATCGACTGGCTTGAGACCCAGTTGGGCCTTCTGGAAAAAATGGGCTACCAGAATTACGTTCAGCTTCAGACGCCAGCCGCGGAGGACTGATCCGCCCGCGCGACCCATCCCTGAAGCCTGAAAATGCAAAAAGACCGCCTGAGCATGTGCCCGGCGGTCTTTTTTCCCCTACGTGTCCGGACTGACAGTCCGGAAGTAGCTTATTCCGCTGCTAGGACCCGCCGGTTGGGCAGTTCCTCCTGCACCAGATCGCTTGCACAGTCGCGGCAGGCGCCACAGCAAAAGCCGCCCCCCAGCGACATATAGGCCTCTTCAGCGTTGCTGACACCGCCTTCGCGCACTGCTGTGCGAATCTCGCGGTCTGTATACCCATTGCAAAGACACACATACATGGTGCAATCAAACCTTCTGCAATTGCGAACAATTCTTAGTATTACTATCGACTGGCCGTGAAAGCGTCAACAAGAATTGTCTGTAACCCCTACTGAGTGGGCATTACGGCGAAATCTTGATGTTGATCCGTGGTTGAAAATTGAGCGTACAGATACAACCATGTCTATGGTAATGTTGAAAAAATTCGGCGGCAACAGGACACGCCACATGACGGAACCGTATCAGAAAAAGCCCTTTGATTTCCCTCAGGTCCCCCCACGGGTTGATCTGAAAATGGGGGAAATTGACGAATCAACCCTGGCCGACAAGCTCAAGCTTTGGCCGATGCTGTGGCGCGACCTTCTGGCAGAAGGCAAGTCAATCCCGGCCAAGTCAGATCTCAGCATGCCGAAGCTGGCATCGATCCTTCCCAACCTAATTATTTTTGAACGATTGGATAGCGGCGACTATACCTTGCGCCTTGTGGGAACTGATGTTGAAACCTGGCTGGACAGAAAGATGACGGGCGTTGATCCGCTATCGCTGGTGCCGGAGATCCAGCGCCCCCGGGTCAAAGCAGTATATGACAATGTTATCGACCAGCCCTGCGGCTTCTATATCACCGAAGTGCTGATGCTCAGTCGCGGCAAGAAAGCCCGCGTCACCACGTTGAAGCTGCCGCTGACGGACGATCTGGGCACGATCCGCTACTTCCTGGCGGTTTATCAGTTTTCTGACAGTGAATATGTCGATACGGACACCCACATCGCCGCAGCGGAACATCACCGCGTCGATCACATCGGCTATATCGATATTGGTTTTGGTGTCCCCGCCCCACCGCCTGTGCGCCCAGCTTCTTAAAAAAGTGCATCCTGCCTTCTTGCCGCCATCAGGTCGCCGCAATCATGAGTAGAATATAGGTTGGGCCTTCAGGCTGACCTAAAAGTTTCATCAAAAACCGATAGGACTTGTCCTGAAACCGGGCCGCTTTATTGGTCTCGCCCCTTGATTTGGCAACTGGCGCGATCAGCGCGCCACGGGATTGACGGACACATGCCTTTTGACATTCACAATCTGAAGCCTAAACGAATCGCGCTTTTTTCAGGCAACTACAATTATGTGATGGATGGCCCGGTGCGGGCGCTCAATACCCTTGTTGGTTTCCTGGAAGACCAGGGCATTGAAGTCCTGGTCTTTGCCCCCACTGCAGAAAAGCCCGCGTTCCAGCACAAGGGTAGGCTGGTGTCCGTTCCTTCCTTTGCGCTCCCTGGTCGCAGCGAATACCGGGTAGCACTCGGTCTGCCGCGCGATATTCGCAAACAACTGGAAGACTTTGACCCACAGCTTATTCACCTGGCAGCGCCAGACCTTCTGGGGTGCGGGGCGCTCAAGTGGGCGCAAAAACACAATGTGCCTGCCGTTTCCTCCTTCCATACGCGGTTTGATACCTACCCGCGCTATTATCACCTTGGTTGGCTTGAGCCTATGGTGCGGGCCTTCATGCGACGATTTTACAATCAGTGCGAGCAAGTTTATGTGCCGTCCGAATGCATGCGTGGTATCCTCCGGGAACAGCACATGGGTGACGACATCCGCTTGTGGACACGGGGCGTGGATTCAGACCTATTCTCCCCCGAAAAGCGAGACATGGCGTGGCGACGGGCAAATGGCATCCAGGACGATGAAGCCGTTATCGCCTTTGTTGGCCGCCTGGTTCTTGAGAAAGGCCTCGGCGTTTTCGCCGATACCCTCGACCAACTGAAGGATCGCGGCCTCAAGTTCAAAGCCCTGATCGTCGGCGAGGGACCAGAGCGGGAGTGGTTCACCAAACGTCTGCCCGATGCCGTTTTCTGCGGGTATCTTCAAGGCGATAACCTGGCACGCGCCTATGCGTCAAGCGACATATTCTTCAACGCGAGCATCACCGAAACATTCGGCAACGTGACCTTGGAAGCCATGGCATCAGGCGTGCCGGCAGTCTGTGCCGATGCCTCAGGAAGTCATTTCCTTGTCCGCCAAGGCGAAACAGGCTATCTGGTGACCCCAGGTGACGTGCTGACTTTTGCCGACAGGCTTGAACAGCTGATCACCGATACAAGCCTCAGGGCAACCATGGCGAAAGCCAGCCTTGAGGATAGCAAGAAGTTTTCCTGGAACGCGGTATTGAGCGCCTTGCTGGAAGACTATGAACAGGCGGTTGTCCACTACTTTGCGAAAAAGCGCCCCAATGCGGAGGTCAGCCGGAAGACCCGTCTGGCGAAATAAAGCCCTGTGCCCCAATCACGCTTGAAACAGATCGAAAGCCTGCTGGTGCGGATCAAGGACCGGCCCGCAGCCACCTTCGCGCTTAAGGCCCTGCAGCTTGCTGCCGTGGCCGGCGTGCTTCTGTTCCTGTCTGGAAAACTGGGGCATATAGGGTGGGACAAGGTGATGGCGTCCTTGCCCACCACCCCATGGTTCTATCTTTTTTTCAGTGTCATGTATCTGGCCTACCCGATCGCTGAGCAGCGGGTCTACCGTCACATCTGGCCAGCAGACAAAATGGCGGACCTCAGCGTGTTCCTGCGCATGCGGGTCTATAATTTCGCAGTCCTGAGCTATTCGGGCGAAGCCTTCCTTGCCCTATGGGCAAGCAAGAAGTTGGACGCCAAAAAGGGCCAGATATTTTCGAACATCAAAGACAGCAATATCCTGTCAGCCCTGGCGTCCAACAGCTTCACCATTTTGTTGCTGGTAGCGCTTTTCGCCTCTGGCCAATTGCATCACATCACCGATGCCAATGCCGATTTTCGCTATTATCTCGCCCTCGCGGTTCTGGTCGGGGTGATCCTGATCCCGACGGTTATTCATTTCCGAAATCATCTGATCGCTCTGGACGGCCCCACTGCCAGGACCGTTTTCGGTACCCATCTCATACGTCAGATCATCGTGCTTCTGGCGCAGGTTGCCATGTGGAGCGTGGCGGTGCCCGAAGTTCCGATGACGGCTTGGCTCCTCTTGCTAACGGCCCAGATGGTGCTGACACGGGTACCATTCCTGCCGAATACTGACCTGCTGCTTGCAGGCCTCGGAATCACACTGATTGGGTATCTGAATGCCCCCGAAAGCAAGCTTGCAGGCATGTTCTTCGCAGCGGGCGTCTTGGGGCAGGTTGCCAATCTGGCCGTGTTCACCCTGGCCTCCATTCCTATGCTAGCCTTGTTGCGGCGCCCCCGTGCCAAAGAGGCCTGAAGCCAAGACTGTTTACCATTTTCTGGTTTCCGGTATGATAGCTTGAAGTCTCGTTGTGGGGTCGAGCAACGGAATCGGACAATCAGTCTTGCTGAATTTGGAGCATAGCATCCTGCCACCCGGCACGGAGTTCGGTGAATTTGTGATTCATGGCGGCGCCGATGTTGCTGGCAAAAATCCGATTGTCGATTTCTTCTATGACTACTGGCTTTCCAAGCACCAGGAGGACCGCCTACCGAGCCGGGCAGACATTCGGCCTACGGAAATCCGCAAGCACCTTGATCATCTGGTGATCATGGACGTAACCCATGACCATACACCCTTCGGCCTGCATGTACGACTTATCGGCACTCATGTTGCCAATTTCTATGGCGAGATTTCCGGCAAGGATATCCGCGACATGAAGAACCAGATTGCGGCCAACCGCATCTACCACACAAGCGGACTGGTATTGTCTGAAATTTCTCCACAACTGTGCATCACGCCCGCCATTGCGCCGGACCGCCAGTATCTGGAAGCGTTCGCGCTTTATCTGCCTCTTTATGACGACGCCCGGACCATCGAAAAAATTCTTGTGGCCGTGGATGTGGTTTCGCGGCGCAACAGCCCCAGATTTTAGCTGTAGAACCGCTTTAAAACTCTTGGACTACTGCCGAAAAAGTGGTTTACTGACCAAGGAGTCAAGATTGCTCGCATCATGGGTCTTGATCTCCTTTTTGTGGCACAATGAAACCCTGCCTGCGGGCGGGGGTTTTTATGTCAGCGGCAAACGTATCAAATGGTCAAAAGCAAGGATCCGGCGTGACAGTAAAAGCGATCAAAGGGGCAGTGTTTCATCTGCGGGAAGACCCATCGGTTGTTGGTGCTGAGGCAGCAGAGTATTTCGCTGATGGTATGCTGGTACTGGAAGATGGCTGCGTGAGGGCTTGTGGGTCACGCGAAGAGTTGGAGCCTGCACTGCCAGCCGGCACCCAAGTGGAAGACCACAGCGGCAGCCTGATTGTCCCTGGCTTTGTCGACACCCATATCCACTTCCCGCAGCTTGATATGATCGCGTCTTTTGGCGAACAGCTTCTGGATTGGCTGGAGCGCTACACCTTCCCGGAAGAAGCCAAATTTGCTGACCCGGCCCACGCCGCAGAATGCGCAGATTTCTTCCTGAATGAACTGCTGCGGAACGGAACAACGACCGCGCTCGTGTACGGCACTGTTCATAAGGAATCGGTCGACGCACTGTTTGAAGCCGCTTTTGAGCGAGGCATGCGCATTGTCGCCGGCAAGGCACTGATGGACCGGAACGTGCCTGAAGCCGTGCGCGATACGGCGGAAAGTGGTGACCACGACAGCCGCGAGCTGATCAGCAAGTGGCACGGCAAAGGGCGACTGGGATATGCGGTGACGCCGCGTTTCGCCCCGGCCTGTTCGGACGAGCAGCTGACCCGCGCGGGTAAGTTGCTGGCAGAGGTTCCGGACCTTTTGATGCACACCCACATGTCGGAAAATACAGCCGAGATTGATTGGGTCAAAAAGCTGTACCCCGAAGCCACAGACTATCTGGATGTCTATGCCAAATTCGGTTTGTTGACCGACAGGAGCATCTTCGCCCACTGCATTCACCTGAAAGGGGACGAATTCCAGCGCATGGCCGAGCATGGTGCCGCCATCAGCTATTGCCCGACATCGAACCTCTTCCTGGGTAGTGGCCTCTTCAACCTGAAGGACGCGGAAAAATACGGCATCAAGGTAGGTGTTGGCACCGATGTGGGAGCCGGTACCAGCTTCTCCATGCTTCAGACACTCAATGAAGCCTACAAGGTCTGCCACTTGAAAGGTCATAAGCTGGAACCCTACAAGTCCTTCTATCTGGCAACGCTGGGCGGCGCCCGGGCCCTCAATATGGGTGACAAGGTTGGGAACTTTGAGGTCGGCAAGGAAGCAGACTTCCTGGTGCTCGACATGGCGGCGACCCCCCTCCTTGAGCGGCGGCTGAAGCACTGCCGGTCGCTCGACGAGACGCTTTTCGTCCTTTCGATGCTGGGCGACGACCGCGTGATTGGCCACACCTATATCGCGGGGGAATGCCGCTACAGTAAGTCGTAAGTCTATGGTATTGCGCTCATTTTCATGTAAACTCAGCTCTGGATGGGAAAAATAATAGCCGGAGCAGTCTGTGTTCACAGCCTTCGCCTTTGCCGCAACACTCGCCACAGCCGAGCCGGCCACAGAGCCCCCGCGTCTGATGCTCTACACAGAAAACAACCCGCCGTTTAATTTTCTTTCCGAAGACACTGGGAAACTGGGCGGCGTCAGTTACGATATTGTCATTGAGTTGATGCGACGGGCCGACATTCCTTTCAGCATAGAACTGCTGCCATGGAAAAGGGCATTCCAGCTAACCCAGGACACGCCCAACAGCTGTCTTTTCAGCATGGACCTCACGGAAGAACGCAAGGCCAAGTTTCAATGGGTTACGCCGATTGTAGAATCAGACTGGTATTTCTTCAGCAAGCCAGATGCAGGTATCACGCTTGAGAGCCTGGCTGATCTGAAAGCCTACAGCATTTCAGCAACCGATGCTTATGCCTCGACGAACGAGCTTCAGGCCTTCGGGCACGAAAACATCCTGCTGGCCCAAACCACCGAGGATGGTCTCAAACTGCTCTACCATGGCCGCGTCCAGCTTTGGCTCGCCGGCGGGATAGAGGCGACATACCTGTCTCGGAAAAATGGGTTTCCACAGCCACTCCCCTTGCTTCATTTCGGCAAGGCCCGGTCAAGCATGGGGTGTAGCCTGACAACCGATCCAACGATCATGAAGAAGCTGCAAGAGATCAACGACCAGATGGCCGCATTCAAAAGCCAGACGCTCCTGCACATTCCGGAAAATTAAAGTGTGATGCTCACCTGCTCGGTGGCTGCGAGTTGATGTTCGACGCAATTTTCATCGTCAGATAGCCGGTCAATCACCAGGAAATCGCTGACATCATCAAGCGCGAGTGAGAAATGATGCCAGGTGCCGGCGTGATAGTTCACGCCCTGTTGGCCCGATGCAACAAATGCCCGCATTTCTGAAGCATCGAACGGTCCTTTAGGCGCCACCACCACCAGATAGGGGTTTCCAGAAAGGGGCACGAACGCCTGGCTCGACTTGGGATGATACTCCATCACCTCAATAGTGATCGGTAGCTCAAGGGGCGTCGAGCGGAAGATGCTCACACCGGCCTTTCCGCCCGCGGCCATCACATCAACCTCCGCCAGATCGTGAAACCGGGTGGTGTTGCCATAGTTGATCACACGGCGCTCGGCCTTATCCGACGCCTCAATCACATCCCCGAAAGGGGCGAATGCTTGGCGTGTCAGCGGTTCTGCTTTGAGCGTGCGCATGGCTCAGCGTTTCATCCCGTCTTCGATCCATTTGCCGATCAGGGCCCGCTCCTCGTCCGTCATGCCCGTCTCGTTTCCGAGCGGCATGATATCGGATTTCACGGCTTGCTCCATGATCTTCGGCGCATATTGCACCAGCTGATCTGCCGTGTCGAACAGCGCGCCCGCGGGCGCCTCTTCAAAAAATTCGTGCGTCGGCGTGGCTGAGTGGCACATCACACAGTGCCTGCCAATCACCGCCTGGACCTTCTCGAACGTCACAGCCTGTTTGACCTCAACCCGGCCCGCCTTTTCAGCCTCCGCCGCGAAGAATGCGATGGCAAGGAACAGTGCAACCGCAGCCACCACAAGCGCAGAGCTTGTCTTGCCCTTATGGCGCAGGTTGAAGAAATGCCGCACCATCACGCCCACAAGCCCAATCGCAGCCAAGATCACCCAATTATATGGATTCGAGAAGGTCATCGGATAGTGGTTCGAGATCATCAGGAACAGCACCGGCAGGGTCATATAGTTGTTGTGGAGGGACCGTTGCTTGCCTGTCTGCCCGAGCTTAGGATCCGGCGTCTCACCTGCCGTCAGGGCCGCGACTACCTTTTTCTGATTCGGGATGATCACCATGAATACGTTGGCCGCCATGCTGGTGCCCACAATCGCACCGATATGAATGAAAGCCGCACGGTCTGAAAAGATATGAGTCAGCGCATAGGCTGCCGCAACAAGTGCGGCAAACCAGATGATGCCTGTCAGCTTACTGTTTGCGCCAATAGGGGACCTGCACAGGCCATCATAAAATATCCACCCGCCAGCAAGGAAAGCCAGGCTGATGCCGATGGCTTCCATTTGGCTGAGGTCCATCTTGGACTTGTCGATCAGGAAGAGGTCCGCGCCCAGATAATAGATCACAGCCAGAAGGGCAAAACCGGACATCCAGGTGAAATAGGCCTCCCATTTGAACCAGTGCAGATTCTCAGGCATCTGCTCGGGCGCCACAGCATATTTCTGCTTGTGATAGAAACCGCCGCCATGCACGGACCACAGTTCACCCGACATGCCCTTCTTGGGCTCCTTCGGCGTCTCGAGATGGTTGTCGAGCCAGACGAAATAGAAGCTTGAACCGATCCAGGCGATCCCGGTGATGAAATGCAGCCAGCGGATGGCCAGGTTAAGCCACGGGGTAAAATCGAATTCCATCATCCGGTCCTTCTAAAACTTATGCCGCGTGGGCAAGTTCATAATCCATCACCAGCTCATATGCCGGGCGGGTCAGGAACTCTTCCAGTTCATCATCCATCACAAGGCAGGTAAAGAGCGCAACCGCGTCCGCCAGATGATCCTTGCCGATGAACGTCTCGCACGCAAGCTTGGCGACTTCTTCGTCAATCATGGCGCTCAAAAGCGCATCGTCAATCGTGCGGCCATCCTTCAGCTTGGCACCGTGTGTGCGCCACTGCCACAACTGGGTGCGCGAAATTTCCGCCGTCGCCGCGTCTTCCATCAGGTTATGGATGGGCACGCAGCCCATGCCCGAAAGCCATGCCGCAATATAAAGCAGGCCCACATTGATGTTGCCGCGCATGCCCGCTTCGGTGATGTCGCCCTTGGGCAGTGTTAAAAGGTCTTCTGCCGTCACGCAGACGTCCTCGCGAAGATTATCAAGCTGGTTTTGCCCCGGCATGTGGGCGCCGAACACTTCTCGCGCGGCCGGGACCAGCCCCGGGTGCGCCACCCAGGTGCCGTCGTGGCCGTTCATGGCCTCCCGCTCCTTGTCCGCCCGCACCTTGGCGACAGCAGCAGCGTTCGCTACCTCATCCGACTTGATCGGTATCTGCGCCGCCATGCCGCCCATGGCATGGGCCCTGCGCTTGTGGCAGGTCTGCACCAGAAGCTGGCTATAGGACTTCAGAAAATGCTGGTCCATGCCCACCGCGCTGCGGTCCGGCAGCACGAAGTCGGCGCGACGGGCGAAGCGTTTGATGAAATTGAAAATATAGTCCCAGCGTCCACAATTGAGCCCCACGATATGCTCGCGGAGCTCGTACAGAATCTCGTCCATCTGGAAGGCTGCGGTGATGGTTTCAATCAGGACTGTCGCCCGCACAGTACCGCGCTTGAGGTCAAGGCGGTCCTCCGCGAAGGCGATCACGTCTTCCCATAGGCGGGCTTCAAGATAATGTTCCATCTTCGGCAGGTAGAAATAGGGACCAACGCCCTTCGCCAGCAAGGCTTCTGCGTTATGCCAAAGGAACAGCGCGAAATCGAAGAAACCAGCGGAAATGTGCTGGCCGTCCACCAGCACATGCTTCTCAACCATATGCAGGCCGCGCGGGCGCACCAGCAGCACTGCGTGGTCTTCATTCAGCGCATAGGCTTTTCCGGTCATCGTGTTCACGTAGGAAATAGTGCCCGCCACCGCGTCGCGCAGGTTCACCTGACCCTGGATCATATTCTCCCAGGTGGGGGTGGAGCTGTCTTCAAAGTCGGCCATGAAACAGTCGGCGCCGGAATTGAGGGCATTGATCACCATCTTGCGGTCGACAGGCCCTGTGATCTCTACAGCGCGCTTCAGGAGCGGCGAGGGGGCAGGACGGACTTTCCAGTCTTGGCTGCGGATATCGGCTGTCTCGGCAAGGAAAAGGGGGAGGTCCCCACCGTCGAGCCTTTTCTGAGCGACCTCTCGAGCCGCCATCAACTCCCGTCGCCGTGCGCCAAACTTACGCTCTACGTCGCGGGCAAAATTGAGGGCATCGGTGCCCAGGATATCCGCAAAGTCGGGGGAAACATTTGCCGTGATGGTCACGCCTGCATGATGCATTGTCCCGCCTCCTCGCGCGCTTTAGGGGTTCGCCAAATCGAAATGAAACGCCAATCTGGCAGCGCACACCATACACTAGCTCTATATCCTGAATAATCCTGCAATTTCTGTAGGATTTTCAAAAATATTTTGATAATTTGAGGCCATGAGCGTTTTCGATGACATGGCCGTTTTCACCCGCGTGGTGGAACAGGGAAGCTTTTCTAGCGCGGGGCGGACGCTCCGGATGTCGCCCGCGCTTGTTTCCAGCCGCATTGCCCGCCTCGAGTCGCACCTGGGAGTCCGGCTGTTTAACCGCACCACGCGGAAGGTGACGGTCACAGAGGCCGGGCGGCGATACTATGACGACTGCCTGGATATCCGCCGGCGGGTCGCTGTCGCCGAAGCGCGCATAAGTGAGCATGACACCATGCCCTCGGGCATCCTTCGGCTCACAAGCTCCACCTCCTTCGGGCGCCAGTTCCTGGCACCCATGATCCCCGAGTTCAGTGGCCGCTATCCGGACGTCAGCCTGCAGTACCGCATGACCGACGCGCTTGTGGATGTTTTCGGGGACGGCATGGACGTTTCCGTCCGCATCGGCCCCTTGACCGACAGCAGCCTGAAGGCGCGTATCCTCAGCCCCTGCCCGCGTTATATTTTCGCGTCACCCAACTATCTGGCCAAGCATGGCACACCGCAGACGCCCAGGGACCTTGTGGACCATAACTGTCTGCTCCTTCGCTTCCCCGGCTCGCGCCAGTTCCGCTGGCGCTTCCGTGACGCAAGCGGCGCGGACTATGACGTGGGCGTTGAAGGATCGCTCGACAGCAACAATGGCGAAGCGCTGATGGAGTGGGCGCTTCAGGGGGCGGGGCTGGTGTTCAAAACCTACTTCGAGGTGGCTGAAGAGGTGAAGGCCGGACGGCTGAAGATCGTGCTGGCCGACCACATGCCCCAGGACGCCTATATCGCCGCCCTGTACCCCTACGAGAAATATGTCCCACCCCGCGTCCGCGCCTTCATCGATTTCCTGGATGAGGCTATGAAAGCCGATGGAAGGTTTGGCGAGACTCCGCCGAAGGACGCGTTCGTCTAAAGCTGTTGCAGCAGCTGGGCGGCGACGGCGGCGGCGATGATTTCGGGTTCCTTGCCAGTGACGCCCTCCACCCCGATAGGGCAGGTGAGCTTGGACAAATCAGCTTCCGTGATCAGTCGTTCCTTCAGCATCCGGTTTTCAAACCGTGCGCGTTTGGTTTTGGACCCAATCAGCCCGCAATAGCGCGCGTCACCGCGCGCGAGCACAGCGGCTGTGACGGCATAATCCAGCTGGTGGCTGTGGGTGAAGATGAGAAACAGGCTGCCCGCAGGGGCGCTTTCCACCACCTCAAACGGGTCACGGTTGGTCACCCGGACGGCATTCTTCGGCACGAATGAGGGGAACTCATGCGCGCGTTCGTCCACCCATGTCACCCGAAACGGCAGTTTGTGGATCGCCGCCATCACGGCCTTGCCCACATGCCCCGCCCCGAACATATAGAGCGGCGCGAGCGTGCGCTTGTCCCGCAACAGCGTCATGCGCTCCGCAACCGGCTTTTTGGTGAGCTTCAGCACCACACTGCCGCCGCAGCACTGCTCCAGAAGCGGCCCGAGGGCATAGTTCTGCGTGAGTTCCGAAAGCGTGTCGTCGGCCAGCAACTTGTGCGCCTGCTCGATCACCTGGAACTCCAGATTGCCGCCACCGATGGTGCCCTGGGTGCCGCGCGCGTCTACCCACATGGTGGT
>JBNKYQ010000012.1:0-25242 GCA_050300975.1 Kordiimonas sp. | reverse complement strand
GGTGGATGAGTTGGCTGCCGCCATCATCCTGCAGAACTGGCTGGACAGCACGAAAGAACAGGGACCCGAAAGAGGATGATCGAACATTTTGACGCACGGGGACGGCTGCGACACCTGATCAGCCTGGAAGGGTTCACCAAGGAACAGATCCTGACGCTTTACCTGAACCGGGTCTATTTCGGTGGCGGGGCGTATGGTATCGACGCGGCCTCGCGCAAGTTCTTCGGCCATTCGGCCAAGACCCTGTCGATCGCCGAATCGGCCATGCTGGCGGGGCTTGTGAAAGCACCGTCACGCCTGGCCCCGCACATCAACCCGAAGGGCGCGTGGGACCGGGCCAAGGTGGTGCTGGGCGCCATGGCCGAAAGCGGGGCCCTCACGGAAGCCGCAGCTGAAAAGATCACAGGCCAGCCACCGACCATCAAGGGCGCCGCGGCAGGTAATGATGTGCGCCATTTCACCGACTAGGTCACCTCTGAAGCCACGCGCGTTCTGCCGGAAGCCCAAGGTCGCTCGCTGGTGATATACACAACGCTTGATCCCGGCATCCAGCGCGCGGCAGCCATGGCGCTGGAGCGCGGCCTTAAAGGCGAAGGCGCGCGGCGCGGTGCCAGCCAAGGCGCTATTGTGGCCATTGAACATGACGGCGCTGTGCGCGCCATGGTGGGCGGCGCCGATTATGGCGACAGCCAATATAACCGGGCGGTGCAGGCACACCGGCAACCCGGCTCCGCCTTCAAGCTGTTCTCCTACCTGGCTGCGTTTGAGGCAGGCATCAAGCCCGAGGACCATTTCAAGGACGCGCCCATCAGTATCGATGGCTGGTCGCCCAAGAACTACAGCGGCAAATTCGACGGTGACATGACCGTGCGCGAAGCTTTCGCCCGCTCGATCAACACGGTCGCTGTCCAGGTGGCTGAACGCGCCGGGCGCGACCGGGTGGCCGCCATGGCCAAGCGCCTGGGCATCACCACCAATGTGACCCCGCTGCCGAGCCTGCCGCTGGGGACCGAAGAGGTGAAGCTGATTGACCTCACGGGCGCCTATGCCGCCATCGCCAACGGTGGCTTTTCAGTTGAGCCCTACAGCATTCTTGAGATGACAACGCTCGAGGGCCAGGTGATTTACCGCAAGATGCCAAGCCGTCCGCGCCCCGTGCTCGCTTTCCCGGTGGTTGAGGACATGGCCAGCATGCTGACCTCCGTGGTCGAATGGGGATCGGGCAAGAATGCCAAGGTGGACCGCCCTGCGGCTGGCAAGTCCGGCACCAGCCAGGACAGCCGCGATGCTGTCTTTGCGGGCTTCACCAGCGACATGACAGCCACCGTTTGGGTGGGCAACGACGACGGCACGCCGATGAAGGGCGTCACCGGTGGCGGCCTGCCCGCGCGCATCTGGTCTGATTTCATGCTGGAGGCCCATGCCGGATCAGCCGTCCGACCCCTGCTGGCGGACGCGGGCCTTTACGCCAATTCCGCCGGGGAGCCCACGAGCGTACCCCAGCCTGCAGAGGCCCAGCCTGAAAAGCCCAAGAAGAAAAAGAGCTTCTTCAAGCGCCTCTTCGGCGGATCTTGACGGCCTCGCTTTATGGGGTGCGACCATATTGCGCCTTGTGCCACACCGGCTTTCCGCCTAGGTGGATGAGACACTTTTAAGGAAACCGCCTTGCCCCTGCCACTGGAGCCCAAGATCAGCCGACCCATGATCCACGCCTTTGTCGTGGACTTCTATGGTCGTGTGCGCCTCGACGCCACGCTGGGGCCCATTTTCAATGAGCGCCTTGAAGGGCACTGGGGCGAGCATTTCGACAAGCTGACCGATTTCTGGATGACCGTGCTGGGCGGCATCCCGGCCTACAAGGGCAACCCGTTTGGGGCCCACCACCAGGTGGTCCGTGAAGGCCAGAGCCGCATGAAGGCGGAGCATTTCGACATCTGGCTGACCTATTTTGACGCGTCAACCAACGCCACGCTGCCATCAGGCCTGGCCGCGATCGCACAGGAAAAAGCCCGCCGCATCGCGGAAAGCCTGCGCCAGGGCCTGTTCTTTCGCCTGAGCGCGGCGGAATAAACCGGACAAATAATCGGGATATCAGAGCTTCACAGCAAACAAGTCGCTGCCGTGGCGTTTCAGCCAGCGGCGGTGGGCCTGATAGCCGGGCTCGCACCGGGCAACATGGGCCCAGAAGCGGTCTGAATGGTTCATTTCCAGAAGATGGGCCACTTCATGCGCCGCGACATATTTCATCACGGCTTCGGGGGCCAGCATAAGCCGCCAATTGTAGCGCAGCGTGCCGCGCGACGAACAGCTGCCCCAGCGACTTTTCATGTCGCCAATGCTGACACGGTTGAATCGCACCCCCAGCACGTCAGCATATGACTCGGACGCGTCTGTCAGGCATGCTTTGGCTTCCGCCTTGAACCATTTCAAAAGTCTTCCGGGCGCCAGGTCAGTAGGGCCACCCACACTGAGGGTGCCCTCGCCCGCCAGCACCTTGCGCGGCGCGCGACCGGTGAAGTCAATTTCATGATCGACACCCAAGTAAGGGATGCTGTCGCCGTGGCCCAAGGGGGCGATGCTGTCGGCCTTGTCGCGCTGGCCGTCGATCCAGTCCAGGTGTTCTGCCAGGAATTTCTGGGCCTGCCGCAGGCTGGACCGCTTCGGCAGCGTCAGCTTCACGTCACCGGTTGTGGGGCAAACGCGCAGCACCATCCGCCGAGCCTGGGCGTTGCGGCGCACCTTCACCGGCACGGCCTCCCCCCCGAGCATGACCTGAAGCGGTTCGCTCACGGCTCCTCCCCGGCGGTAGCTTCCTCGGGCTTGTTGCGCATTTTCTCTATCCAGCGCCACAGGTGCGGGTGGCCGATATCACTGGCCGCATGGTCGTTCGCAAAGCGCGAGCCTATACCGTAACCAATATAGGCCATCACGAAGTTCATCGCGATCCGCAAACCGTCGTCTTCCGGGCCCCATTCCATGAACCAGAGAATCGCAGATAAGAAATTCTGCAGACTGTTGATCAGGAAATCGATGAAAGAGCTGATCAGGAAGCTGATGATGCTCCCAATCGCCCAGTCGATCTCCCAGTTCGGGAAATTCAGGATCTTCCCCACAAAACGGAAGATGTCGATAATTTCCTGGACCACGAACGTATAGAGCGCAGCCGTACCGTAGAAGCCGCCGCCAAACTGCAGCCACTTCCTGAATGCAACGTCGGATTCCTTGGTCCGCTTTTCTTTCTTCTTCTTGAGCTCCTTCTTGAGCTCTTTCTTTTCCCGCTTGATTCCCCGGATATGCTCGTCGAGCTCCTTCCGACTGGAAAAGCTTTGCAGTCGGCCATTGTGGATCAGCCAGCCAATCAGAAGATAGGCCGTTACAGCAACAGGTATACCAACAGTAAAGAATGCGCCGATCAGGCTGTTCATGGCTCAATGCCCCCATAATCCCCAATGGAGACCATCATAAGGTCATCACGCGGGCCAGTCCACCAGATGGTCTTCATAGTCGCCCGCCTCGCGCTCATCGACAACGCGGCCTTTCACGGACTGGCCAGCCTTGTGCACGCTTTCCGGATCACCAGAGATCAGCGGATGCCAGTCATAGAGATCCTTGCCTTCATACAGAAGACGGTATGCGCAGGTGGACGGCATCCATGGCAGGGTTTCGAGCAGGTCCGGGCTCATGACCACGCAGTTGCCCACATAGCGCTGGCGCACCATATATTTGCCGCACCGGGTGGTTTCCGGATCAAGGAAGCGGCACGCCACATTGGTGAAATGGATTTCACCCGTGTCTTCGTCTTCCAGCTTGTGCAGGCAGCACTTGCCGCAACTGTCACACAGGCTTTCCCACTCTTCGCGGGTCATGTCCTCAAGCGATTTTTCTTTCCAGAAAGGCATCAGTTGGCTTTCGTTAACACCGGCTTCATGGCTTCCGCGATATCGGCTGGCGTGTTGCGGCTCGAGAACAGGCGGACATATTTGCCATCCGGCCCCATCACGAAGATCAGTGACTGGTGGTCCATCAGGTAGCCGTCCAGACCTTCCTGCTCGCGCTTCTTGTAATATACCCGGTATTCCTTGGCCACTGCAGCGATTTCCGAAGGGCTGCCAGTCAGGGCGATCAGGCTGGGATGGAAGTCTGTGACATAGTCCGCCAGCGCCTCAACCGTGTCGCGCTCAGGGTCAACCGTGATGAAGATCGGCTGCAGCGGGCTGATGTCATAGCCTTCGCCTTCAAGCATGGTCATCGCCGCCGACATTTTACCAAGCTCGATGGGGCAGACATCCGGGCAGAAGCTGTAGCCGAAATAGATCAGCATATAGCGGCCCTTGAAATCATTGTTGGAGACGGTTTCGCCCAGATGGGACGTCAGAACGAACGGGCCACCAGGGCCGGAACTTGTCTCCTGCATGCTCTGGAACCGGTTCCAGAGAATGAAAATTCCAACGATGGCAACGGCCAACCAGGCTACAATCCGTATCACTTTCATGCCACATCTCCATAAATTGATCGCCCCGGGCGCTCAAATAAGCGGCTTGGGGGTTGTGATCGCGCAAGTCTTATAGAAATATGTGCCGCACATGTCACGGCCCAACGGCACGCGTGGGTCAACATGACACAATTTTGATACGGAGTTTCCATGTTAGCGCTCAAACGCCAGTTTTCCCTGATTGCTTCTGTTCTTCTGCTTCTTGTCGGCACGGCTGTGCCAGCCGCGGCCTCGCCGCAATATGATCTGCTGAAAGCGGTTGATGAACAGGACATCAAGGAAGTGACTACCCTTCTGGCGCAGGGCGTCTCGCCTGACACGCGCCGCCGGTCAGACAAGGTGCCTGCGCTTTTGATCGCTGTGGACAAATCCAACCTGGCGCTGGTGAAACTCCTGCTGGACTATGAAGCCAACCCGGACATTGGGGACCCTGAGCGCGGCGAAACCGCCCTGATGCGCCGCGCCATCGCCGGCGACGTGGCGGGCGTCAAGCTGCTCCTGAGCTACAAGGCAGACCCGAACCGCGCTGACATTGGCCAGGAAACAGCCCTGATCAAGGCGGTGCGGGCCCGCAAGCAACGGGTGGTAAGCGTGCTTCTTGAAGCTGGCGCCGACCCGAATGTCCAGGATTTCACTGGCAAGACCGCCCTTGAGTACGCCAAGCTGAGCCGCAACCGCACGGTGGTGCGCCTTCTGGAAGAAGCGGGGGCGACATATTAACGGCCTGACCACCATAACAGGGACTGCCTGGCCGAACTTTGTCATCCTGTTCGGCTTGGCGCTTGTTCTGGACCTGGCTTTTGGCTCCCGCCGCCTGCTTGGCTGGCTGCCTGGCCCCGACGATTTCCTCGTCAGACTGACAAACTTCCTGACAAAACGACTGGACCGCACGACCCGGTCGCCCGGCGAACGCCTGGTGCGGGGTATCATCGTGCTTGTACTCTTCCTGCCCGCCTTCTTCTGGGTGGGCCGGGCGCTGGACCCACTTTTATTCCTGAGCCCCCTGAGCTTTGTGGCCTTTGCATTTCTGGTCTCACTTCTGTTGCGCCAGCACAGGCTGTGGGCAGGCATCATCCGGGACAGCAAGAGCGCAGCGTTCGAGCGACATGAGCTGACGCGGGAAAACATTACCCGCGCTACGTTCGGTTTTGCTGACACGCTGATGTGCAACCTTGTTGTCTTCGCCGTGGGCGGCTTCACGCTTCTGCTGCCCTACCGGTTCCTGCGCGCGGCCATCGACCAGAAAATCGGCTTGAATGTAGCCCGCCCAGACAGCCCGTTCCTGAGGCCCTTCTGGATGGTTGCCGAACTTGCGGCCCTACCCGGCAGCATTCTGGCCACCGTCATGATCGCCGCAGCCCATATCTTCATACCGGGGACCCGGCTCGTAGCCTTCCTTGCGCCGCTGAAGGGCCGCAAGGGTGCGTTGCCGTCCCGCCTGATGCCCTTGTCCGCACTGGCGCATGGGCTGAACCTGTCGTTCCGCTTTGCCCCAGGCAAGCGCCAACCCTGGATCGGGCCGAAAGAAGGACGCGCCCAACAGACCAGCGCAGACCTCAGGAAGGCGGGTCTGGTTATTCTGGTGGCGACACTTCTCAGCCTTCTGGTTATGTTGATGCTTCTGGCGGCAGTGCTCTCCAGCCAGTGAGCCTGCCCCGGCCAAATTGCGAATGACCCAAAGGACACCTGATCGATGCCCAACCAGCTTTACACCAACGACAGCGACCTTCTTCAGGTAAGTCCTGACCTGGCGCTGGACGGTGGCGTCCGACTGGGGACACTGGTGCTGATCCGCTGGATGGCGGTTGCCGGGCAGCTTCTGGCGCTGGCGGTCGTGGGATGGGGGCTGAAGTTCGACGTGCGTCCGGAAATCACCGTCCCCATTGTTCTTACCTCCGCAGCCTTGAACCTGTGGTTCACGCTGAAGGGCGACCCGAACATGCGCCTTGGCGACAGGCAGGCAGCTGCGCATCTGGCGTTTGATCTGATGCACCTGTTCGTTCTGGTGTTCACAACTGGCGGGCTGAACAACCCCTTTGCCGTGCTGTTGCTGGCGCCGACCAGTGTGTCGGCCTCGATCCTTGGGCAGCACAGCACCAAGTTCCTGATCGCCTTGTCGCTTATCCTTGTCTCCGCGCTTGCGGTCACGCCTTTCCCGCTGCCCTGGTCCGGACCGCCGCCGGAACTGCCTGTCACACTGGAGGCCGGCGTGTGGGTCAGCCTATGTTTCACCCTTGTGTTCCTGGCGCTTTATATGGCCCGCGTGGGGCGCGAGGGCCGCAGCCGTGCCCGGGCGCTCGCCGTGACCCAGATTGCGCTCGAACGCGAACAGCGCCTTGCCGCCCTTGGCACGCTGGCTGCAGCTGCCGCCCATGAATTAGGCACCCCGCTTGGCACCATCATGCTGGCGTCGAAGGAACTCCTCGACCACTGGGACGGGGACGACCATACCCGCGCCGATCTGGAACTGATCGTGGACGAGACCCGGCGATGCCGCGATATCCTGTCGGAGCTCAGGCAGCACCGTCAGGCAGGCGACGAGCAGCATTTCGTCACCGTAGACCTTGAAGCCATGCTGCGCGAGGCGGCGTCACCCCACGAAAGCCGCGGCGTGGCCATCCGCTACGCGACGGGCGGCGACAGTGTGCTCAAGGTGATGCGCACGCCGGAACTGATCCACGCGCTTCGGAACATCATTGAAAATGCCACTGGTTTTGCCCGCAAAGCTGTCCAGATCAGCGCCGGATGGGACGAGAAAGTGGTGTCAGTTTCCATTTCAGATGACGGGCCCGGGTTCGACCCGCAGATCCTGAAGCGACTTGGTGAACCGTATGTCACCACGCGCCAGCCAACGCCGGGCAAGGATGGCGGGCTGGGGCTGGGGCTTTTCATCGCCAAGACGCTGCTTGAGCGCACGGGCGCCAAAGTCAGTTTCGAGAATGCTGCCATGGGCGGCGCGCAAATTCTGATCGAATGGCCGCGGAGTGCCCTTGAAGAACCGACACCCATTGGGGTACAAGCGGGGCAACCGACAAGCCCAAAAGCAAGCTGAGAACAGGAATAAGCATTATGGCGGATCAACCAACCGATGAAGGCGAAATGCGCCTCCTTATCGTGGAAGACGACAAAGCATTTCGCGGACGCCTGACCCTGGCAATGGAGCGTCGGGGCTTTAATGTCTTCGCGGCCGAAGGCATCGAAGAAGGGGCCCAGCTGGCGGCCCAGCACAAGCCTGAATATGCCGTGATCGACATGCGGCTTGAGGACGGCAACGGCCTAGACCTGGTGCCCACCCTGAGGCAGATCAACCCCGACATGCGCGTCGTGATCCTCACAGGATATGGCAATATCGCAAGCGCGGTCGCAGCAGTGAAGGCCGGGGCGGTGGATTATCTTTCGAAGCCGGCAGACCCGGACCAGATAGCTGGCACGCTTCTGACACCAGAGGGCCAGACCCCGCCACCGCCTGAGAACCCCATGTCGGCAGACCGGGTGAAATGGGAACATATCCAGCGAGTTTATGAACTGTGCGACCGCAATGTGTCTGAAACCGCGCGGCGGCTGAACATGCACCGGCGGACATTGCAGCGAATCCTCGCCAAACGGTCGCCCCAATAGGCGACTGACTGTAGGCGACCGAGAGCCTTATAATTCTTCAGGCAGGAGTTCCATCAGCGGTGCCACCGCCTGGCCCTGGAACAGGGTGATGCCCATCAGGTGTCCGAGGTCGATGTCCGCCGGTTCGTGGCAGGCATCCAGGATAACCCGCGCCTGCCCCACCCGGTCCACCTTGCGGTGAATCGCGGTCTCGGTTTCTTCCGTGAGCCAATTACCCACCGGCCCTTCGGGTTTCACCAATTTCACGAACGTGCCGTTCAGCTTGTCATACTCAATGGCCAGGAACGACAGCGGATGCAGGTCTGCAATGGAAATTCGGTATCCAAGGCCCAGCACCTTTTCGCTAGCGGCGCTATAGACCACCGGATTGGCGATAATGTCGACCGCGCCAAACTCAAGCACGATCTTGGACCGCGGCGCGGCACCGATGGCACTGTCGAACAGGTCAAACGAATCAGACAAGACTGCGGCAGACGTCACCCGGATGCTGGACGCGAGCGAGTCCTCATTGGCCATTGAAGGCGTCGAAGCCAGCACGCGCTTGGCGATATAGTCTTCAAGATAGCCGTCCAGCCACCGGTTGGCACCAAGGACACGACCCTTCAGCAGCACTTCATAAAGAAGGTGCCGGGGAATCCATTTGTGCACCAGAACAGGCATCATCTCGCCCTCGCCAATGATGGCCATAACGGGCTGCTTCCTGAGCTGCCCTGCGATATCCGCGCCGTGCAACGCCTTGGTGATCGCAAGCAACAGCTCGGGGTCGAGTTCCCGGTCCTCGAAAGTATGGGCAGGGGCGTCGATCGGCATCATGCGCACATGACGGGCCGGCGGCTTCAAAGGGGGTGCGTCAGCCGATGCCGGCTTCTTGATCTCCAGCTTCTTGCCGCGCGGCTGCGGCTTGATGACTTCCTCCAGGTCGTCGCGGAAGGCAGCGCCTGCCTCAAGTGCCGTGGCAAGGCGTTCTACGTAGGTCTTGAAGCCGTCATAATCGTCTTCAAGGTCAAACCAGGTGACAAAATCGTCGCTGATGCCCTGGACGGGATCCAGCCGTGCCACTACAGCAGATTTCTTAAGCTTGCGCCGGATGGTGTTAAGGGGCGGGTCGATATCGTCAACGGAAGCATCCTTCACAACAAGGACGATATCGGCGTTCGGCAGCGAGAAAATGGTAGCGCCAAATTTCGTGACCAGCACACGCAACGCGGAAGCTGCGAACAGTCGGTAATGCTCCTGCCGGAACTCGCGCTCCAGGGCAGACATTTTGACATGCACCGCACGGCGCCCTTCGGCATGCCGCCGAAGGCCACGGACATAATCCAACATCCGTTCGATTGTGTTGCTTTTGCTCACCTTGTCGTAACCCAGAAAATGCGTCTCAATTAGACGCAATTGAACAGAAAAAACATTAATTTAGCGTGAAAACCGCTTTACCTGATGCAACCACCAGGTGGTTTCGTTGATTGAATAGACGGGCCTGTAGTGCAGAATCTGGCCATGGGGCAGTACGGCATCGACCTGATTATCCAATATGTAAGTTTCCCCCTCATTTTCCACGGCCAGGACAGCGTGGGCAATGCGTAGATTTTCATCCTGCAGAATCACCAGTCGCATTTTGTCGATCGGCACCCCCAGGCGCTTCAGCGTAATATACTTGCTGATCGCGTAATCTTCGCAGTCCCCATCCTTGAGGAAAAACTCATCAGGCGTCGCCCAATAGTCCGGTATCCCCCAATTCACCGGGTCCACGATGTAAGGGGATTTATTCATATATTGGTTAACAGCTTCTAAAAGTTCAAATCCGCTCTTTTCCTTGTGGTCAGCGATGAACTTTTCCCAGGCCTCGCGCCCGCATTGAATCCGAGCCAGCCCCCGGCACGGCACTGTGCCCGGCACCTGAGGCGCCACTTCCTTGTCGCTGCGCGGCAAATTATGACGGCGCCACATATCGGTCCATTTGTCGAAGGACTTCATGTTGGTGGACGGGATTTCCCGGCTGCCGAACAAGCCATTCATGACGATTTTGGATGCGCCGAGTGTCGGGGCACTGAGCCCGAAAACCACAACGCAAACGGCCAATATCCTCATAAATACAATCATATAACCTTGTTCATGTTTCCCTTGGGCACGCCCCTGCCATGAGGGGTGATCGCCGCAAAACCATTTGAGCTCGGACGCATTCTGCTTCAACATAGTGTCCGGGGTAAGAGACGCCAAGCCTAATGGCAATGTCTCACCATAAATTTAACGGACCCGGTCTCAATGGGCTGGGATGAAAGGCTGCCAAGGGCGGCCGGAACCGCAGGGGATCCTTATGGCGCGCGCCAAAGAGTCAGAAAATTCCGAGACCGGAAAATCCGAAACAGGCAAATCCATTCTCGCAGCCGGGGCTGGCATTCTTGCCGTGGCCGCTGTCGGCTTCTTCCTGATTTTCCAGTTTGCCCAGTCCCAGGCTGAGCAGAATCTGTCGCGCTGGCACGACCGGCTGAACCTGGTTGCCGACAGCAGGGCCCTTGAAGTGTCCGCATGGCTCAATCGGCACATTGCCAGCGTCGAAGAACTGGCGGCGGACGCCACCGTGCAGCTATATGCCAATCAGGCGCTGAGCGGCGACAGTGAGTTTGCCGAAGGCCAGCGCGGCTATGTGTTCGCACTTCTTTCGGCTGCCGCAGAGCGTGAAGGCTTCCACGAACAGCGCGCCATCGACCAAGTAGCAGCCAATGTCAAACGCCCGCAGCGCGCCGGACTTGCCATCATCAAAGGGGACGGAACGCCGCTTGTGGCCTCCACGGGTATGCCAATTTTGCGGCCGGGCGAATGGCCGGCTGACGCGCGCGGCTCCTTCATTGCCCTTGGGCCCCGCCTTGAAGACAAGACACCCCTTGTGCTGTTCGGCGCCCGGATCACTGGCGAAGGCATGTCCGCCACGACAACCCGGGATATCTGGGTAGTGGGCGCGCGGCCACTGAATGATGATTTCCTCAACACACTTGTGCAGCCGGGTGCTGCCAGCAAAACCGGCGAGACTTATCTGGTACAGCCACAAGACGGCGATGTAATCGTGCCGCTGACGCCGCTGGCGAAAGGCGGCCGCATTGGGGATGCACGTGTGGATATGGCTGCGGCATTCGCGGCACGCGAACCCCGGGGTTTTGCCTCGCTCACCAACTATGCCGACACTGAAGTGCTGGTTACGGGCCGCGAGCTTTCTGCCCCTGTGCCATGGGTTCTGGTACGCACCATCAATGCCGATGAAGCCATGGCCGAGATCAATGAGCGCCGCAACAGCCTGATGATCACCCTGTCACTGGCCGCACTCTTTGTGCTGGCCGCCCTTGTGATGGTGTGGCGCCACGGCGTGTCGCGTCGCTTGGAGACAGCCTGGCGCGAACAGGCCGCCTTGTCGGCCAAGAATGAAGCGCTCAGCCGTTTCCTGCAGTCGGTGAGCGACAATCAGCCCACCGCCATCGCGGCCCTTGGCGCCGACATGACAGTCCATTTTGCCAACCGGCATCTTGGCAATGTTACTGGCCTGCCGGTCACAGACCTGAATGCTCGCCGCCTTGATACAGCCTTCCCAAGCGAGATCGCAGACAAGCTTCGCGCAGCTGTTGCCAAAGCCGTTGCGGGCGAGGCAACAAGCCAGCACCTGCGGCTGATGAAAGATGGGGTAGAACAGATTTTCCAGACCCAGCTGCTGCCGCTGAGCGCGGAAGGCGACAATGAAGCCACCGCCCTTCTGGTAATGCAGGACATCTCGGACCTGGTGGCCGCGAAGGAGCAATCGGAAACCCTGTTCAAACAGTTGGTCAGCACGCTGACGCAAATCATTGACGCCCGCGACCCCTGGAGCAAACACCACTCCGACCGGGTGGCCGATGTGGCCCACACCATCGCGCATGAGATGGGCTGGGACGACGATGCCCTTGAAAGCGTGCGCATCGCTGGCCAACTGGTGAACCTTGGCAAGATTTTCGTGCCTACCGCCATCCTGACCAAACAGACCCCGCTGACCGACGAAGAGCTGGCCCTTGTGCGCGAGAGCATGCAGAAAGGCGCCACCCTTGTGGCCGGCCTTGATTTCAAAGGCCCCGTGGCGGCCATTCTTGGCCAGATGCGCGAACATTGGGACGGCAGCGGCGAGCCGGACGGCAAGGCAGGGGACGCGATTGAGCCCGGCGCCCGTGTACTGAGTGTCGCCAACGCCTTCGTCGGCATGGTTTCTGCCCGGGCGCACCGCTCCGGTCTTGGGTTTGACAAGGCGCTCGACATTCTGAATGGCGATGCCGGAACGCGCTATGAGCGGCGCACGGTTGCAGCGCTTCAGAATGTGCTCGAGAATAAAGGCGGGCGCGCGCGTTGGGAAAGCTATACCACCGTGGTGGAAGCCGACGGCGACAGCTGAAGCCGCCCGGTCATCTGAACTGAAGCATCTGAGCAGACAGGCGCTGGGCCCCGGCCCGCGCCATCTTGAGTGTCAGCGTCTTGCGCCGCGCTGCGTTGACGGGCCGCACCATGGCCGGGCGCACAATATCGGCGCCGTAGGCATCCGCCACAATCACCCCCACCACATCTGGCAGGCTTTCAGGCGCATCGAGAAGGTCCCGCGGGAAGCTGGCGTCCACGGCAAAATAGAATTCTTCGCAATAGTCGAGATAGTCAGTCCATTTGGTGTCGGCCCGGTAATCGGCGACAGAAGACTTCACTTCCACGATCACGGCCTTGCCGCGCCGGTCCAGCGCCAGCACATCAACCCGCCTGCCGTTGGTGAGAGGAATTTCGGTCATTGGGGCAAACCCCAGATCCATCAGGAACCGGACGACCCCGCGAGTCACCGAATCGGTGACTACGGGGCGGGAATTGTCATTTGAACAGGCATGGGGTGTTGGGTCGTCCATGGCGGTCCTCCTGCGGGTCTGCGCGCAGGTGTAGCATGGCGAAAGGGGTGGCTTCGCGCAACAAAAAAGAACAAAAAGTGAACACTTGTGGTCGGTGGCTAAGCTTCTTCAGCGATGATGCTGGCCAGGCGGGCTTCAAGCGCCGCACCTTTTTCGCCGCCGTTGCCCTTGATCTTGTTGGCGAGAATCACCTCGAACGCACGAACGTGGGCATCGATGACCCGGCGGCTCATTTCACCCTCCAGCTTCTTGATATAGACACAAAGCGACGTGCCGACAGCTGTCATCAACTGGAAGTCGAAGCTGCTGCCCATACCTTTGATATTATGGGACAAATCATAAAGGCGGGTCGCCGCTTCACCGCCTGCGCTGTCACGCTCAGCCATGGCGTCCACAATTTCACGCATTTCCACGAGGGCATTGCTGGTCCAGTCCACAAATTGGCCTACCAGCTCTTCGTCATCTGCATAGGAAAACTGATCGTCTGTCACGCGTTATCACCCTCAACTTGACCACCCTCCATTAAGCTACCCGACTGGCAGACATTCACAAGCGATAAAATACCCGTTAGGGCTGATAGCCCGTTTTATGCATGGTTTTCCTTGCCATAGGGGGGTGGCCTTCGATAAACCAAGGCAACGACCATTCCGGACCGAGGAGCATAAGGGTGACACCGAACGAGATCGCGCGGCTGCAGGCTTACCTGCAGGGTAAATTCAATAACAATATGATCAAGCTGATCCGCCGCCCCAAAGCCGGGGATTCGGTGGAAATGATGCTGGGCGAAGAATTTATCGGCGTGATCTATAAAGACGACGACGAAGGGGAAGTGTCCTACTCGATGAATGTCTGCGTTCTCGAGGAAGACCTGCCCAAGCTCTAGCCACTAGTGCTGATGCACAGCGCGCGAACGAGCCGGTCCACAGTGGCCGGCTTTTCTGTTGAGGGCACCATTTGCCCCTTGCCACAACAAGGCGACCCGACATAGGTTGGCAGCAACAGTCTTAGGGGAGAATTCATGCTGTATCTGGTTGCCTTGATCATTCCGCCACTTGCCCTGTTGCTTGCGGGCAAACCGTTTCAAGCCATTCTGAGCGCCATCATCTGGATCCTGGCCTGGGTTCTGGCAATTTTCGGGGCCGGCTTCATTATGTGGGTGGTCCTGGCGGTTTGGGCCATTATGGTGGTTCGTGACCGCAACACCCGAAAAATGATGGAAGATATGCAGGGGCGCCCCTGAGGCATTATCTGAAGCATTATTTCCCTTGCCAAAGCAACCTTCCAAACCAGATAAAGTGAAACAGTTTCATTTTTATCAGGGAGGGGGTTATGTCAGATTCGTGTCGGCATCTTGGTCGTCAGGAACATGACCTGATCGGATCCATCGTCGCGAGGTCCTTCGCCGATGATCCGGTCAATTTGTGGGCGTTCAATGGCACAAAGGCCATGCGCCCTGCCTTCACCGCCATGGCCAAACATTGTTACCTGAAGCGTGGCTTCGGGCATGTCACCACAGACGGGCTTGCCGGCACGCTTTGGCTGCCGCCGAACGACAGCAAGGACTACGGCGTGGCCGGCAATCTGGCGCTGGCGAGCGCCATTCTGGGCAATAGCGGGGTCACTGCCCTCAGGCGCGGCATGGCACTTGATGGTGTCCTTACAAAGAAGCACCCCAAGGCCCCGCACTATTATCTGTTCGCCATCGCCGTCGACCCCAGCCTGCAGGGCAAGGGCATCGGCAGCCGGTTGATGGAAGAGGCGCTGATGGGCGTGGATGCGGCGCGCATGCCGGCTTTTCTGGAAAATTCCAAGCCGCGCAACACCCCCTTCTATGAACGTCACGGGTTCCGCGTTACGGAAGAAACTGTGCCGGTGCCCGGTTGCCCGCCCATGTGGCTGATGTGGCGCGATGCCCGCTAGAGGAGGATCGTCCTTTCAGCGGGAAAATCGAGCACGACTGTCATGCCCTCGCCCGGAGCGGTTTCGATGGAAATCGTGGCACCGTGCAGGCTGAGGTAAGACTGCGAAAGCGGCAACCCCAGCCCCAGGCCACCCTCGAGCGTCCGCGTCATGGCCGATTCGGCGCGGTCAAAGCGCCCAAAAGCCTTCTCTACCTGGTCCTGCGACATGCCCGGCCCATTATCGGCAACCGTAATCTGGATGCCGTTATCATCGCGTAACTGGACCTGCACGGTGATGATGCTGCCTCTTGGGGAGAACTTCACGGCGTTGCCCATGAGGTTAAGCAGAACCTGCTTGAGCCGGAGTTCGTCGCCGTCCAGCCGGAATGGCAGGTCCAGCTCGAAATCATAGACAACGGCTATGCCCTTTTCCATGGCGCGTGTGTTAAGGATCGCCTGTACGGCCCTGGCCACATTGCCCAGGTCGACTTCCGATTCCTTCAGCTCAACGATACCCATGTCAATGCGTGACACTTCCAATATATCATCCACAAGATGATGCAGGTGAGACCCCGCCTCATTGATGTATGTTGCATACTCAAGGACATCTTCAGCCTGCAGGTCGTCTGGGTTCATTTCCTTCAACAAGGTTGAAAAGCCGATAACGGCATTGAGCGGCGTCCGCAGTTCGTGGCTCAGGTTCGCCAGAAATTCGGTTTTGGTGCGGCTTGCCTCCATCTCACGCATCAGCGCTTCTTCAGTCTTCTGCTTGAGAACCTCGGCCTCTGTGATGTCCTGAACCGACCCGACCATCAACACAGGCTCGCCATTTTCATCGACCTCCACCATGCCCATTTCGCGGACAATTCGTTCGCCGCCGCAGGCGCGATTAATCCGGTGGATGATGTCATAACGTCTCTTAGGATCATCAAGCGAGCTTTGAACCGCGCTTTCAACGGCCGCGCGATCATCCGGATGGATAAATTCCAGGAAGGCCGCATAGGTTGGGCTAATTTCGCCAGGCTCAAGTCCAAAAATGCTGTAGACCTCGTCAGACCAGAACAGGTCGCCCGAGCGGATATCCCAGTCCCAACTGCCGATGCCGGACAAGGTTTGCGCAAAGGTCAAACGCCGCTTTGCGCGTTCAAGTTTTGCAATCGTATCCGCCAGCACCAGGTCGTTGGACCGTAAATTGGCCAGGGCGGTTCCCATTTCTGTATAGTCGGTCAGAACCACGCCAACAAAAACACGCTCACGAATCACTTTCTTGGCGAGCGAAATGCCCACGCTCAGCTTGGAGCCGTCTTTGGCGATCAGGGCTACACTGCCACGATTGCCCATCAGGTACCGCTCTGGGCCACTTGCCATGTGTTGCTGGAACAATTCCTGATGGCGGTGCCTCATCGGCTCTGGCACCAGGTTGTGAAAATGGGCCCCGACAAGGTCTTCTCTGTCAAAGCCGGTCAGATGGGAGGCTCCTTCGTTGGCAAAAACGATAAGGCCGCTTTCGTCCACCAGAAGGAACGCATCATTAACAATGCCCAGCAGTTCCGCTGTTAACTGTTCGATGTCGCCGACCATGGCATCCCCACATCAATCAACCGGCAATGCCCCATACTAGCGTAGACGTTGCCGACCCCACAATCGATGGTATCACGTTAGTGAGAATTGGTTAAAAAATCATACCTTCCTGATTTTCGGGCCAAATCATAGCAGGCGGATAAGGCAAAGCCCCAGTTTCGCAAGCGGTGGCAGACACTGTGGAAAGCTGGCGCCCAGATGGGACAAGAATTGGTGCGCCATAAAAAAACCCGCCGAAGGGCGGGCCTGTTTTGAGTGGCGCCCAGATGGTCAAGAATTGGTGCGCCATAAAAAAACCCGCCGTGGGGCGGGTTGTTTTGAGTGGCGCACCGGGGAGGATTCGAACCCCCGGCCCCCAGATTCGTAGTCTGGTGCTCTATCCAGCTGAGCTACCGGTGCATGCCATCAAATTGTCACCGCAAGGGCGTTCCCTCGTGGTGTGCGGCGGAACCTAATCAGATTGCTTTTATATTGCAAGAGGGAAATCGCTTTTTCTTGTTATCGCCACATTTCAAGGATAGGCTGAACGCCTCAAATGCCCATAATATAAGGCTTTTATGGTGGAAATACGCACAAATTTTGTCTCGATTTTTACAGTCGCCCTGCTGCTTTCGGCTTGCTCGAGCGGAAAAGGCGACTGGCCGAATCTTTCCGATCCGGTGCCGGATCCTTCGGAAAGGGAGCGCGAGATTGTGCGGTCTGAAATCCCGGCTGGAGTCTCTGACGGCACGCCCCTGTCGCCAGACCGTCAGGCACTGAGTGGCGAAGCGTCCCCTGCGCCCACGGGCGATCCGGTACCCACCTCTGAAGAGGAGGCGGCCGACCTGCTTATGGCCATCAAGGAAGCGCTAAGGAGCGAGACCCTGTCCTACCGGCAAGCGAAAGCCAGGATCGCCGAGGCCGAAGAAGGCGACGCCCTTCAGGACGCCTGGTTTTCCGCCCAACTGGCATTGACTCGCCTCAGCCGCACGTCCAGCCGGCTGGACACACTGCTGGCGCTTGAAATCCCTCGGATTGTCGCCGAAGCCACCACAGAGGCACAGATCATGGAGCGATTCGTGGTCAGTGAGCGGCAGAAGCTTTTCGAATCAAAGCCCTAGGCAACCGCCTTCTGAACCGCGCGCGCCAGCGCGTCGGCTGCCAGCGTACCCAGCACCGCCATTGTCGGCGCCAGCTCGCCGTCACACGGCTTAGACGCTGTTGAAAGAGCGAAGACCGTATCGCCGTCAAACGGGGTGTGGATGGGACGGATCGACCGCGCGAGCCCGTCCTGCGCCATCATCGCCAGCCGCTTGCAGCCCGCTTTATCCAGCCCCAGGTTGGTGGCGATAACGGCGATGGTCGTGTTCGCGCCAACAAACCCAAGCTTGGGCAGGTCAACGTCGCCAAGCGTGACGTCAGAGCCATCAGTTACGGAACCGAAACTGTTTACAGCAACAATTGCACCCACTTTGAGGCCGTCTTCTGTCTCGAAGCTGGCGGTGCCGATGCCGCCGGCCCTGGCCCCGGCCCGCGCGCCAAACCCCGCGCCAGTGCGGCCTTCAGCAACGTCGACCGACAGCGCCTTAACAGCTTGCATGCCCAGGTCCCGATAGGGCGCATCGAGGCCCCAGTCCTTGTCGCCGCCGTTCATCAGGTCAAAGAGGATCGCGGACGGCACAACTGGCACCGTGCGCGGCCCAAGCGGCAGGCCGATGCCCTTTTCCGACAGGGCGGCGATAACACCGTCGGCGGCCGCCAGACCAAACACGGACCCACCTGAAAGCACCACGCCGTGCACGCGCTCCACAAGGCAGGTGGGGTCAAGCGCGTCGGTATCACGCGTGCCCGGGCCACCGCCCCGCACGTCTACGCCCATGGCGACGGGCTCATCGGGAATGATGGCGGTCACGCCGGTCTTGGCCTTCTCGCACGCTGCCTGGCCGACCCGCAGGCCGTCGATATCCGTGATCGAATCGCTTTCACCGGGTCTCGCTGTGATGCGCATGGTCTCTCCCCTCGCCCAACAGGGCCGGCCTGTATCAGTTATCTTCGCCGGGCAGGCAAATCATGAAAGTGGTGCCCTCTGGCCCGGTTTCGGCCAGCCCGATCTGCCCACCGTGCGAGAGGACAATATCGCGGGCCGTTGCAAGCCCAAGGCCGGTGCCGCCCGCGCGGCTGGATTGGAACGCCTTGAAAAGCGTGGGCCGGATGGATTCCGGAATCCCTGGGCCCTTGTCCGTCACCTTGATGTGGACCGTGCCGTCCTTGTCTTTCCTGGCGCCGACCAGAATGGTGCCTGTCTCGCCCTGCACGTCATGGGCGTTGCGGCACAGGTTCAGAAGCACCCGGTGCAGCTGCTCAGCGTCCGCATACACTGTGATGTCTTCATCCACGTCGCAGACAAAATCGAATTTGCTGTCTTCATCCAGACCAAGCGATGCCGCCACATCAGCCACCAGCTCGCCAAGCGGTGACCAATCCTTTTCAGGCACCGGATCATCAGCCTTGCCGTGTCGGATAGTGCTCTCACACAGCGCCACCGCACGGCTGACACTGTTCACGAGCCGGCGCGAAATTTTCTGCACGCCCGGATGATCAACCCGCTGGAGCGAATCGGACGCCAGCTGGGCAGTCGCCAGGATATTCCTGAGGTCATGGTTGATCTTGGCCACCGCTTCCCCAAGCGAGGCCAGGTTTGACTTCTGCTTCAGGTTCAGTCTGAGCTCTTCCTGCATGCGCACCAATTCGCGCTCAACGAGTCCGATCTCATCAGGCCGCTTGCTCTGCTTCATCTTGGCGGGCACGGCTTCGGGCTTGCGGCGAAAGGCAACAATGCGGTCCTTCAGGCGGCGCATGGGGCGCACCAGCAGCCAGTGCAGTGCCAGATAAACCAGAATGCCGGTAAAGAGCGATGTGATCAGCGACAGCACCAGCACATTGTTGGAATAATTCTTCAGCGCGGCATAAAGGCCCGATTCGTCCATCGTGATCTCAAGCATGCGCGTGCCGGGCACCATCGGGTCGCCCAAGACGCGGATGGCGCGGTTACCACCCTGTTCCAGCGTATTGAAGGCGTCCATGATCAACATGCCAAGCGACGGGTTCCTCAGATCAAAGGTGGCTTCCACCTCTTCCGGCATCACATCAAAGCCCAGCAGGAGGCTCTTGTCCTCGCGCCGCATGATGATGGCTATCACGCCGGACTGGGTAAGCAGACGCTCTTCGAGCTCTGGGCTGACCATATTGCCGGGCGCGGCTTCAAGCGCCAGCGCCGCGATCTGGGCGTTTTCAAGCCGCGTCTCAAGATAATCCTGCCGGAACGAAGCGATCGAGGTCGGATAAATAAGGGCTGAAATCACCATCACAAAGAGGAAGGTGAGGATCAGTAGTCTCGACCTGAGGCTGGACGTCAGCGGTTTATAATGCTCGGGCATAAACTGTTATGAATCTCATCCGGCACGGAAATGCAAGTAAACTAATTGGCGTATAATAGCACTTTTCCTATTCCGTCCAGCGCCGATTCGCCGCACCACCCAGCACCAGGGACTCTGCCGAAGGCTTTGCAAATGGCGGAAGTCCTTAATTTAAGGGTAAAATCGGCCAAAATATGGTAGAAGGCGTGCTGGACAGCAAAAAGCGCGACATGGGTTGTTGACTTCGACAATTCTGACGGTTATACAGCGCGCTCGAAATTGGACGCCGGGCCGTGGGAAACCGCAGAGCAAGGCGATTAACTGGAGTAAGTCAAGTGAAACGGACCTTTCAACCGAGTGTGCTGGTGCGTAAACGCCGTCACGGTTTCCGTGCTCGCAAAGCAACTGTAGGTGGCCGTGCTGTGCTTCGCGCACGCCGTGCTAAAGGCCGGAAGCGCCTGTCGGCGTAAAGGTCTGGGTGCCCTTAGGGTGCCTCTATCACACACGATGAGAGCTGACCGAGAGATATCCGGTCGGCTTTTGTTGTTTTTGGACCAGCGGTTCTCAGGATTTGGCGGGCAGGCATCGGCATCATGACCGAACAGGCTTTAAAACTCGCGCGCATCACCAAGCGGCCGGACTATCTGGCTGTCGCGAACACCCGCCGCAAGTGGGTGACGCCCAGCTTTATCCTGCAGGCCATGCCGGGGACAAGTGATTCGCCCCCAAAGGCCGGTTTCACCGTCTCGAAGAAGGTGGGCAAGGCCGTGATCCGCTCCCGCGCACGCAGAAGGCTCAAGGAAGCCTGCCGTGCCATTTTGCCGCAATATGGGCAGATGGGCTGGACCTATGTGCTGGTCGGCAGGCCGTCATCCGTGGATTATGATTTCGTGAAATTGCAGGCCGATATGAAGTGGGCCCTTGCAAAACTCCATGCGGGCGCCGATCTAATTCCGGGTAAACCACGCAGTAATCCGCAGAAACCCTTTAAGAACCGGGGAAGTGCCTGATGGCAAGCAAGGAGCATAACACCGGGCAACGCATGAGCCCGCTTGCCTTTCTGTTCTTTTGCCTTGTGCGCTTCTACCAACTTGTGATCTCCCCGATGATCGGCCCTCGGTGCCGGTATCAGCCTACCTGCAGCAGCTATGCCGTTGAGGCTTTGCGTCTTCATGGTGGACTTAAGGGCGGATGGCTGGCAATAAAGCGCATCGCCCGCTGCCACCCTTGGGGTGGATTCGGATACGATCCTGTGCCACAAAGCGTGCGCCGTGGGGAAACACCCGCGGCTGATGCGCATCAACACGGCTCAGGCTGCGGATGTGACAAGAATTTGGAGGCCGGCCCAGACCGGCCAGATGATCAGGGTATGACGTCTCATGGGTGACACTAAGAATATCGTGCTGTTTGCAGCGATCTCGATTGCTGTATTCTTTGGCTATAACGCGCTCTTCATCTCGCCGCAGCAGGAAGCCCTGCAGCGCCAGGCGGCAGAGCAAGCTGCAGCCCGGGTGGAAGATCCCATCGCACCAAGAGAAGTCGCGCCCGTTGACGTGGATAGCGCGGAAGGCGGCACCAAACCGATGGCCGGTGCAGACAACAGCGACGTCGGCCATGTCAAGATCATCACGCCAGAGCTGACCGGTAGCCTGTCGCTTCGCGGCGCGCGCTTCGACGACCTTCTTCTGGTCAAGCACAAGGTGAGCATGGAAGAAGGCGCAGCCGATGTACGGCTCCTGAATGACGCCAACTCGGAAGACGCCTACTATGCCCGCTTCGGCTGGGCTGCCAGCCGCCAGGAAAACGATTTCGTTCCTGGCCCCCTGAGCGCCTGGACAGCCGACAATGACACCCTGACCCCGGACCAGCCAGTGACGCTGGCATGGGACAATGGTGACGGCGTCCGCTTCCTGATGAAAATTGAGGTGGACGACCAGTTCATGTTCACAGTGACCCAGACTGTGATCAACTCCACCGACGAAATGCTGCAGATGGCGCCTTACGGCATGATCTCCCGTCGCGGCGAGCCCAAAACCGCCGGTCTCTACATCCTGCACGAAGGCCCGCTTGGCGTCTTCGATGGCAAGCTTGAGGAAGTTTCCTACAAGGACCTCAAGGAAGAAGACGGCGATTTTGAAGCCAGTGGCACCACCGGTGGCTGGATGGGCATCACCGACAAATACTGGATGGCGACACTGATCCCGGACCAGAAGGCCGAACTTTCGCGGGCCCGCATGCGCCACGCGAACGGCGGCTACCGCGTAGACTATGTTGAAACCTGGCAGCAGGTGGACGCTGGCGCCAGCCTTGAAAGCACCAGCCACTTCTATGCCGGTGCCAAGATTGTCAGCACCATCGATGACTATGCGAAAAAATACGACATCGCTCTGTTTGACCGGGCTATCGACTGGGGCAACCTCTGGTTCTTTACCAAGCCGATTTTTGCGGGCCTGCACTGGCTCTTCAATGTAACCGGCAACTACGGCATCGCCATCCTGGCCATGACCGTGATCCTGAAACTGATCCTGTTCCCGCTGGCGAACAAGTCCTACCGCTCCATGAGCCACATGAAGGACGCGCAGCCCAAGATCAAGGCAATGCAGGAACGTTACAAGGACGACAAGCAGCGCCTGCAGCAGGAAATGATGGCGCTCTACAAGAAGGAAAAGATCAACCCGATGGCCGGCTGTTTGCCGATGATCCCGCAGATCTTCATCTTCTTCGCGCTCTATAAAACGCTTTATGTGACCATCGAGATGCGTCACCAGCCCTTCTTCGGCTGGATCACAGATCTGTCGGCCAAGGACACACTGACGCCTGTGAACCTGTTTGGCTTGATCCCGTGGGACCCGCCAGCCATGATCGCCATCGGCGTGCTGCCGATCCTGATGGGCATCACCATGTGGCTGCAGCAGAAGCTGAACCCACAAACCTCGATGGACCCGACTCAGCAGAAAGTCATGAGCTTCCTGCCAATCATCTTCACCTTCATCATGGCGGGCTTCAGCTCTGGCCTGGTGCTCTACTGGACCTGGAACAACCTTCTGTCCGTGCTGCAGCAATCGGTGATCATGAAGCGCGAGCACGCGCGGCGTGAAGCCGCTAGCAAGGCGGACAAATAAGGTGAGCGAAGAGCGCTACACGCAATCAGACATGGAACGCGGTCGGTTGATGTTTGCCGGCCGGGTGGACTTTGTCATGGGCGCGGTATCGCTGGGGACCCTGCCGGGCGCGGACCGCCCGGAGGTGGCTTTCGCAGGCCGCTCCAACGTGGGAAAATCCAGCCTTGTGAACGCGCTGACGGGCCGCAAGACGCTGGCCCGCACGTCAAATACGCCGGGCCGCACGCAGGAACTCAATTATTTCGAGATGGGCTTGGAGATGGACACACCTGCCTATCTCGTGGACCTGCCGGGATACGGCTACGCCAAGATCGAGCGCAAGAAGGTCAATGCCTGGACGCGGCTCGTGAAAGACTATCTGCGTGGCCGCCCGAATCTTCGCCGCGTGCTGCTTCTCATCGACAGCCGGCACGGGCTGAAGGAAAATGACCGCGAGATCATGCATATGCTGGATGAAGCCGCGGTCAATTACCAGATCGTGCTGACAAAGCTGGACAAGCTTAAGGTAGCCGACCGCGAGAAGATCGTGAAGAAGACGCAGGAAGACGCGAAGAAATTCATCGCCTGCCACCCGATTATCATGGCGACATCCAGCGAAAAGGGCTGGGGCCTTCAGGAACTGCGCGCCGAAATCGGCCAGCTCACAGCCTTCTAAGGCCTGTCACCACCAGTCTTGCGGAAATCAATTGGCCTTGTTGAAGGCCTCGAGCGTTTCTTCCGACACAAGCTTGAATTGGCTCAATAGCCCATCAATTTCGGGCGTACCGTCGGCTTTGGCGGCAAACTCGATCGCCTGGCAGGCTTCCCCAAGCCGCATGGCGCCAAAGCTGCGCGCCGCGCTTTTGAGCGCATGCGCCTGTATCTCAAGCTGTTCAAGGTCGCCAGCCGACGCATGTTGCACCAGCTCGCAGCCGGAATTTCGGATTTCTTTTTTGAGCGAATCCAGCAGAAAAGCTGCTGATTCTTCCCCAACTTCTGCGGCAAGCCGGTCGAGAACAGGCTTGTCCAGCAAAGGTATCTGACCCCCCATAGAGTACTCCTCTTTTGCCCCCACAGTTTAGGGCTAAACCACGTGGTTGCCAAGAAGTCTTACGCTACTCGCCAGCTACTGGTTTAGAAAAACGATAGACACCCTTCAGTCCTTCGGGAGAAACCACTTTCTTTTTTCGGATAAAAACCAGACGTCCATCTGCATGTAGCTTGACGGCCTCAATGCGAATTCTGGGCAAATACTTGCGCCAGTCTTCACCATCTTCAGCCAGAACTTGTGCAATTTCCCGCGGAGCGACGGATTTACCGTCTTCAAGTTGGTCTAAAATCGCCTGCTGGATGTCCGTATCGGCCTTGGCCATGTCAATTCCCCTTGTTTCTGGCACATCTGCCCGATTTTTCCTTTTCCCGCACGCGCTCAGGGGCTAGTGTCGCCGCAGAAATCTTGGCGAGGAGTTCCCATGAAACTTAGCTTTAAGGTTGCGGCCACTGTTGCCGCACTGAGCTTAGCAGCCTGCAGCAGCGAAAGCGATGAAGAGAAAAAATCCGACACCGGCAGCAATAGTGCCGAGCAAGCGGAAACACAATCCGAAATCGCCACAGAGCAAACAGACGAACAGAAAGCAATTGATACAATGAGTGAAAGAGAAGCGTTCCGCGCAGAGAACCTGGCGTACCTTGAGGAAAACAAAGCCAAGGAAGGCATTCAGGTTACCGAAAGCGGCCTTCAGTACCGCGTGATTGAAAGCGGCGACGGCAAAAGCCCGACAGCGGCTGACTATGTCACCGTGCATTATGCCGGTCGCCTGATCGACGGATCTGAGTTCGACAGCAGCTACAAGCGCGGCGAACCTGCAACCTTCCCTGCTGGCCGCCTGATCCCGGGCTGGACAGAAGCCCTGCAGCTGATGAGCGTGGGCGACAAGTGGGAACTGACGATCCCATCTGACATCGGCTACGGCGAACACGGCGCCGGTGGTGGCCTGATCCCGGGCAATGCGACGCTGGTGTTCGAAGTTGAGCTTCTGGACGTGATGACGCTTGAAGAAGCGCAGAAAAAAGCTGAAGAGCAAATGGAAGCCCACAAGGCCGAACAGCTTGCATGGCTTGAAGAAAACGCCAAGAAAGACGGCGTTATCACGCTTGAAAGCGGCCTTCAGTACCGCGTGATCACGGAAGGCACCGGCGCAAGCCCGGAAGAGACCTCAATGGTGACCGTGCACTATAAAGGCACCATGATCGACG
>JBNKYQ010000011.1:25124-25388 GCA_050300975.1 Kordiimonas sp. | reverse complement strand
GCCTTCGCCACCTGCGCCGACGTTACAGCCATAAAGCAGAAGGTCGCCGCCCTCAGCCATGGCGGCCTTGATGGCGCCAAGGGCATCGCTGTGCTCGGCCAGCGTTTCAAGCGACAGGGTCTCACTTCCAAGGGTTACTTCGCCGGTATCGCCGTGGGAAAGAATCTCAAGGGTCTGAACGCCGGTGATCCCGTCAAGGGCCTCCGCAAGTCCGGCAAACCCCTTGCTGCCGTCAAGCAGGATGACTTTCGCCCCCGATGGTGC
>JBNKYQ010000011.1:0-25114 GCA_050300975.1 Kordiimonas sp. | reverse complement strand
CTTTCATAGTCATCGACGTTGGTATCAATGACAACGACATGGGACACGGCCTCTGGGGGCAGTGTTCCTTGATCGCCATCAACTTCAGAGGGAATTTCGTCGGAAAATGGAGTAGTGAAGTCAGTCATGCTGTAAGCCCCAATGTCAATTATCTGTCGGGGCTCAACTGATAGGCGCAAAATGCATGCACCCAAAATAAAGCTGGACCGCCGAACCAACCCCCCTGGCACATATGCAAGTAAAAAGCGCAGGACTGTCTGAAAACGCGAAGTCCAAACGCATAATTGGCGCCAGTTTCTCGTTAGTATTAGAGCAAACTATTGGGGTTTCAATCTAATTTTATGTATTTTAGGTGAAAAAGCGTCGCGGACTGGTTGTATATGTAGTGTCACAAAAAATTAATGGGCCCTTTACAACTTTTTGCCGACCCGGTTTCACTACGTTTCCCATAGAATCAGCGCTGTAAATCTCGCGAAGGTTGTATTTCGTGGTAATCGCAATACGATAATAAGTTGACCTCTAACTACATTATTAGTTGAATATGCGACTTGGGTTTTACTCAAAGTTGTCAGCTCAGAGTTTTATTACGGCATCCACTTAGCGGGAGGTATCTCATGGATGAGCAGTATATCGGGGTCATCGCGGCCCTCGGTTTCAATTTCGCACCCAGAAATTTTGGTTATTGTAACGGTACGATCATTGCGATCTCGCAAAATACAGCACTTTTTTCCCTGATCGGAACCAAGTTCGGCGGTGACGGGCGAACCAGTTTCGGCCTGCCAGACCTTCGTGGTCGTGCCCCGATGGGGCAGTTTCAGGGCCCGGGCTTGAGCAATCGTCTTCTGGGGCAGTTTGTCGGCGTGGAAAATGTCACGCTGACCAAAAATAATTTGCCAGCGCATACGCACCTGCACAGCTATGCCGGCAGCGGGGGTCAACCTGCGGGCACCGTTGTTGAAGTGGCGAAAACACATGGCACGGTTCAGGAGCCATCGGATGGCGACTATATCGCGATGCCGAGTGACAGCTTCGGTAGCGCACCGAATGGTAATCTTTATGTGACGCAAAGCGAAGCAGCGGCTGCGGGCACATCACTGATTGGCGGCGTGACCGGCGGTGGCTCATTCAACAGCAACGATTTGACGATCCACGATACGGGCGTAGGCAGTCCTTTCAGCATCCTGCAGCCCAGCCTGGTGATCAATTTCTGCATTTGTCTCACGGGTCTTTTCCCGTCGCGCAGCTAATCTTGGCCGTCACCAGAAGATGCAGCCGCATGGGCTGCGGAAAGGTCTAACATGCTAGACAAAATAACGATTGATAGTTTCAAGGATATTGAGGGCACAGAAGCACAAATTGTGATTATGGATGGCCCCAATATCACGGTGAAGGTGGAAAAGGTTGTTGCCGGGAAATGCCGAGGTGAGGACATGCCGGACACCTGCCGAAAAGAGCCTTTCACGGTGCTGATGTCCGGCCCTGGCATTAATCAGGCGCCAGACGGCACTTATGATGTCGACTTTCAAAAGATCGGTCTCATGAAAGGCGTTTATATCGACAACAAGTCTGATGATGCGGAAGGGGCGCCTGAACAGATCGGCCCTGAAGGGTTCAAGTCGGAAGCAACCGACGGCGCGGATGGCCAGAGTGTTGACGCAGGGCCCAAAAGCTCGCTGGATTTGCCCGAGGACCGCACTGTCTATGAAATTATTTTCACCTGACGCGATGGCGCACCGCCTTGTGTGGCTGCGCCCTGACAGGTGATAAAGGAGACTTCATCATGTATGAACAATATATGGGTGTGATCGAGGCGCTAGGCTTCGCCTTCACACCAGCACAATGGGCTTACTGCGCGGGTCAGATAGTTTCGATCAACCAGCAAACCGCATTGTTTTCGCTTCTGGGATGCCGCTTTGGCGGCGATTGCCGCGATGTTTTCGGTTATCCGGATCTGCGCGGCCGTGTGCCGATTGGGCAGTTCCAGGGGCCAGGGCTACCGGATTGGAGCACAGGCATGAAACCAGGGTTCGAACGGGCTGTTCTGACTACAGCGCGGATGCCAGCCCACAGTCATGCCGTAAGCTACTCGGGTAGTTCCGGAGGCAACGGAACGACCATCAGTGTTGCCAAAACCCACGGCACCGTTCAAACGCCTGACCACGGCGATTATATCGGTGAACCCAGTGACAGTTTTGGTTCAGCCCCGGAGGGTAATCTCTATGTAACCGCAGCTCAGGCCGCAGCCGCCGGGACAGCCGAGATTGGCGGTGTCAGCGATATTGGCGGTGGCTTTATCAGCCAGTATCTGCAAATTCATAACACGGGTATCAATGATACTTTTGGCATCATACAGCCGGCCACCGTTATGAACTATTGCATCTGTATTGACGGTCTTTATCCATCACGCAGCTGATGCAACCTCCAATGAGCTACCGCTGCACTTTTTGTTGCGGTAGCTCTGGATTCTCTCCCGAGGCTGGTGTTTTATGGTCCGGGGTAACGGAGATATATAATGACAAAAAATGGCAAGCCCGCATCCGAGGTTGACCTTGGCGATCTGCAGGCCGCAACTTTTGTGAAATACACTGACAAGGCCTTTGAAATTGAGGCCGATAGCGTCAAGCAGCCTGTAACGCTGGTGGACTGTACCGAAAAACCGGACAATATGGGGCCGGATTGCACGCGGACGCCTTTTACGCTGATGCTGCGGGCTGAGGTGGATGAAGACAATCCGCTCCAGCATGCGCATAGCTTCATGTGCACCCTGCGTGGCCTTGAAGAAGGTGAGATCAGCAACCTGTCGGTTGAGCGGATCATGCGGCCGCCCCGGCTTCCAAGTGGGGCCTATTTCCAGGTCGTGTTCGGATAGACAGGCTGCATAAGATTGGCACTTATCAAGTGAGAGAGAAGCAAAGATGATTCATGGTACCGTAGATTTGCCCCACGGCATCAGCGCCCGCCCGGCAGGTCGCCATGACAAGGATTTCCTTGCCAAGATGTACAAGGACAACCGCGATGACCTGCGCATGGCTGACGCGGAGAAGGACTATATCGAAACTGTGATCGAGATGCAGCTGGACGCCCAGTCGGGAGGCTATGGCTCGCAGTTTCCGAACGCCATCTACCTGATCCTGGAGAAGAACGGTTCACGCATCGGTCGGCTGACGCTGGATGTCCAACCCGTTGAGCTTCGGCTTGTTGATCTGGATTTCATCAAGAAGGCGCAGGGTAAGGGCTTCGGCTCCGGCATTCTTCTGTGGTTGATGAAAGCTGCGGCGACCACGCGCAAGCCGCTTCTGGTGCCTGCGCGCCGCGATGATTTCGCCATGGGCCAGTTCCTGTTGAAATATGGCTTCGTTGAGGATGAAACGATGTCTGACCAGGTCTTTGCCCGCATGAGCTGGATGCCCACAGCCGATGAAATGGCCGGTATTTCGGACATCAGGCCGCGCGAGGCCGCAGGCGGCATGGTGTAAGGCCGGACAGGCTCCGGCTAGGCGCCGGAGCCGTCAAAGGACATGCTTTTAACCAGGGCGAAGACGGGCGTACCCACCTCCAGCGACAGGTCGCGGCAGGCATCATGGGTGATCTGTGACCTGATCTGCCCGGCACCGATATCCACCAGTATATCCACATGACCTGTGTCTTCGGCATCGCGAATGTCGGCGATTGTGCCTTCCAGAATGTTGCGAATGCTGATGGCTTCGGGCCGCTTGAGCGCCAGTGCCACGTCGCGGGCCTTCACCCTGAGCGTCACATCGGACCCGGTCGCCGCATCAATGAGCGGGGTTGTCATGGTCTGGCCGCCCACCTCCAGGTGGGTCAGGCGCATGCCACCATCGTGGCTCTTCACTGACGCTTGCAGCATCACACCGGCTTCCGACCGGCCGTCGGGCGGGGTGAAATCCAGCCTGCTGAACAGGGAGCCCGTCGGCCCTTCGGCCTCCGTCCGACCGTTCTTGATGATCACCAGGTGGTCGGCAAGCCGCGCCACTTCAGCCGAATCATGGCTGACATAAAGAATTGGGGTTTGCGCTTCCCTGTGCAGCACTTCAAGGCAACCAAGCACCTCGTCGCGCCCCCGCCGGTCGAGCGCCGATACGGGTTCGTCCATCAGCAGAAGCTCGGGCCCGCGCATCAGGGCCCGTGCAATCGCGACCCGTTGGCGTTCCCCGCCCGACAGCGTGTGGGGCGTGCGCGCGAGCAGATGGCCGATTTTCATCAAGTCCACGATGTCCCCGAACACGGGTGGCGTGCCGCCTGCCCGGAGGGTCCGCTTTTCGCCATACGTGATGTTGCCCGCCACGTCCAGGTGCGGGAACAGGCTGGCTTCCTGGAACACATAGCCGATCGGGCGCTCATATGGGGCCCTGAAAAGGCCGCTCGCGCTGTCCTGCCACACTGTGCCACCCACTTTCAGGCTGCCTTCAAGCCTCTGAAGTCCGGCCATGGCGCGCAGGATCGTGGTCTTGCCGCTGCCTGACGCGCCAAAAAGCGCAGTCACGCCCACGCCCGGCATGGTGAAGTCCACGTTGATGGCCAGCGCGCCGGTCCGCCCGCGGAAGGAAGCCTGTATCGTATCGGCTTGACGCTTGTCCGGGCTCATGGCCGGTCCTCCCTCTTGAACCGGAGCCGCCTCTCAAGCGTCATCACGGTGAAGATCACGAGGAAAGAGAAGACCAACAGCCCGCCCGCCAGCAGGTGTGCCGGCGCCCAATTGAGCGTCTCCACATAATCATAGATGGCCACAGACAGCACCCTGGTTTCGCCCAGGATATTGCCGCCGATCATCAGCACCACACCAAATTCGCCAACTGTGTGGCTGAAGCCAAGGACTGCGCCGGTCAGGAACCCCGGGCGCGCCAGCGGCACGGCCACGCTCCAGAAGCGGTCCCAGGGGCTTGCGCCCAGCGTGGCTGCCACTTCAAACGGGCGATCACCGATGGCTTCAAAGGCGTTCCGGATGGGCTGCACGACAAAGGGCAGGGAATAGATCACCGAGCCGATTACCAGCCCTTCGAAGGTGAAAGCCAGCGACCGCGCCCCATAAAGCGAGGCAATCAGCCCACCCGGTCCGTCCGGCCCAAGCGCCATCAACAAATAAAACCCCAACACCGTGGGCGGCAACACCAGGGGCAGCGCCACCACGGCTGCCACAGCTTCCTTGAAGCGGCTCCCGGAGCGCGCCAGCCACCAGGCGATAGGCGTGCCCACCACCATCAGGATCAGCGTGGTGACAAGGGCCAGCTTGGCCGTCAGCAGGATCGGGGACCAGATATTCACATCATCCATTGGCGTCCTCACCTTCAGGCGCGCCTGCCTCATATCCCATGTGGGCGATGATCGTGCGGGCTTCTCTCCCTTTGAGGAAAGCCAGGAAGGCCCGGGCTGCCACGTTTTTCTCACCGTGGGTCAGCAGCACAGCGTCCTGTGCGATGGGGCTATGGAGGTCTGCTGGCACAAGCCAATAGTCTGTGCCCGGCTGGTCGAATACCTGCGCAAGTGCCACAAAACCCAGTTCCGCGTTGCCGGTGGCCACAAACTGGTAAGCCTGCGCCACATTGGTGCCGCGCACCAGCCGCTCCTCATACCTGGGCCTCAGGCCCATGGCCGTCAGCGTTTCAAGCGCGGCAACGCCATAAGGAGCCGTCGCGGGATTGGCGAGTGCCAGCCGCGTCGGCGTGCTTGTCTCAAGTGCTTCTGCGTTCACGGGCCGTTTGTTGCCGCCATAAAGCACCAGGCGCCCGGTGGCATAGGTGAAGCGACTTCCCTTGACGGCAAGGCCTTCCGCTTCCGCCCGCATGGGTCGCGCGTGGTCGGCGGCCAGGAAGGCATCATAGGGCGCACCCTGGCTGATCTGGGCGTAAAGCTGGCCGGTGGCGCCGAAGCTGAAGTGGATACGGTGGCCGCTCTCGCGCTCGAACGCTATGCCGATCGCCTGGGCGGCATGGGTGAAGTTGGTGGCCACGGCCACGCGGGCTTCCCCTGCCAATGCGGGGCCAGCCAGCAGCGCCATCAAAAGCAGCAGTTTAGCAAAACGCAGCATCCGCATCCGCCTGTTCGTTTCCGTGAAACACGTCAAAATGTCTAGCGTGCGCCGGGGCATGAGGCAAGAGTGGTGAATGCTTAGGCACACCGCCCAAGCTAAAAAAATGGCGCAACTTGGCTCATGATTTTGCGGTCAGAAAAATAATACAACCGGGCCGAAACAGAAATTTATATGGCGGCCTTTCTTCGCGTTGCTCCCGTTCCTGCTGAATGATATACAGCTAAAGGTAGATCAAGCGTCGCTATAGATGTACTAGTTCGAGAGTTCCCGAAAGTATTGAGACAAGGATTGGGTGCCGACCCGGCAGCCCGTGACCGGCATAGGTGTGTCTGTGCCGGTGGGTGAAGGCATGCAGGGGAGCAGATTACCAATCAGGCATCCGGGCCGCCAGGGGGGCGGCCTCATAACCAACAAGGGCATCATCATGACTGTTCATCCACCCAACACACCGCCAAACCTGTCGGACCCACTGATCACAGAGCCACCGCAGATGTCGCCGGGCGTACCCACGGCAGACCTTGGCCCCTTGCAGTATCTGATCGGGACCTGGACCAACCAGAACCTGCCGGGCACAAGCATGGGTGGGCCGGATGCGCCATACGCCTATAATGTGATGCCGCTGCCGCAGGTGGACCCGTCAACGCCGGACGGCTTTATCCTCAAGAATTTCACCTACTATGAAGAGCTGACCTTCTCTGCCATTCACGGTAATGCCGCGAACCGGGGCGGCATCGGCACCCAGACGGCTAATACGATCTTTTACGAACAACGCGTCTATTTCGCCGAAGGGCCAAACAAGGATGCGCTGGTGCATGCCGAGAACGGCTCGCTCCTCTTGCTGACCGACGGTACCCAGCAGCTGGGGCCATACGGCAACGGTGACCAGCCGGGCATCGGCAACCAGACGGTCAGGAACAGCATGGCGCCAACCCAGGAGTTCAACCTGGTCAAGCAGGTATCGGTGCCGCACGGCAACTCGATTCTGGCGCTCGGCAGTGCCATTGGGGGCAGCACGGGCGTGCCAACCATTCCGCCGGCATCCGTGCTCCCGCAGGGCTACACCACGCTGCCGTCCCAATATACAACGCAGGACCCGGTGATGAACCCGCAGCCCCAGTATACGGCCAACCCAAACAAGGTGCTGACCGATGCGCTGACAGCCCGGCCATCCACCAATTATCTGGAGCTGATGGTGAGCACCCGCAACGGCAGTGGTGCGGTAACCAACATCGGGTTCGAACAGCAGCACGCGAATGTGCAGTGCTACGACTTCACTTATTGGCTCGAATCCTTCGATGGCACCGAAAATTACACCCAGCTGCAATATAGCCAAAGCATCCTGATGCAGATTCCGGTGGGCGGCAGGTTCCTTGTGTTCCCGCACGTCACGGCCAACACACTGACCAAAGTTTCGGGTACGTGAAGCAACAGGCATGCGCCCTGGTGGGGGCCGGGGCGCGCGCTAACCAAAGCAATATCTGAGGCATCCCAAGAGAGGTAAAGGAAACTTTTATGTATAGCACTACACCGAATAGCGATCCGCTCCGCCCGCCAAGTGAGGCAGAAAAGAAGCTAATCCATACCATCAACAACTCATCCGACTGGAACAAGGACCGGGTGATGCAGGAACTGAAGGATCACCTGCAAATTGCGGTGGAGATCGAGCTGGCGACCCTGCCAATCTATCTCTACACCTACTATTCCATCAACCGGACACCGGATGGTTTTCCGGCAAGCCATGTGACCCGATTTGCGGATGAAGCCGGCGGCCTGATCATGAGCGTTGCCGTTGAAGAGATGTTGCATATGTCGCTGGCATCGAACATCCTCTTCTCATTGGGGCAGGAACCAGAGCTATACGGCAAGTCACCTTGGCCGTATCCAACCAACCTGCCGGATCATGCCAAGCTCGGACCGGACATGAAACCGGTACAAATCCCGCTGGCACCGTTCTCGCTTGAGCAGATGTGGCAATTCCTTGAAATTGAATATCCGGCCAAGTCCGATGCGCCACCTGAAGGCGCGGACTGGGACACCATCGGGCAGGTTTATTCCTATGTCCGTTGCCTGATCCTGTCGAACTATGTCGAAGACGCCGATTTCACCAAAGGCATGCAGCTGAACCAGATTCAGAACACCAACTATTCGCCGAACAACATCGACACGGTCTTCCCGACCAGCAGCTTCAATAAAACCTGCCCGGTACCGACGCCAACAGCCGGCTCTGCAGCAACGGTTGCGGACTTCAGCAGTCGCGATGACAGCCACGCGGGCGGTGTGGAGCTGTTGACCATCAACACCAAGGAAACGGCGTTGCTGGCGATCCAGACGATCGACGCGCAAGGCGAAGGCTATGACTTCACCAAGTTCGACGACCCGTCAGACCAGGAATTTTCGCATTACTATAAGTTCCTGACGTTGCAGTCGAACCTTGAGGGCTATGACCCGACCCACGAGAAAATACCGCAGTCGAACCCAACGCCGCCACCAGCGGCCGCAACGACAATCACCAATGCCGACCTGCAAACATTCGTCTATGCCGTGCCAACCAATCCGGTGGCTGCGAACTATCCGGATGGCTACAAGGAATGCGCGGATGTGGTGAATGGCCTCTACCAATATATGCTGATCATGACGGAAACCATCTTCAAGGTGCCTTCGGCTGAGCAGAAGCTTTATTTCAACCAAGCGCTTCACCGGTCGATGATCTGGGTTCTCGATAAGGTGCTGCAGGCAATGCGCGGTCAGCAGACGACGATCGGCGGCCAGACGGTGGCCTTCGCGCCGTCGTTCGAGAATATTGATCTGGGCAAGCGGGATGAGGCATTCGCCAACCTGTCGGCCATGGCGAATGCGCTGGATACCAAGTATGGCAACGAGAAATGGTACACCAGCGACATTCAATATTACATCAAGTTGATCCCGACACTCTTTGATGTGAGCCCTTATTGGCGCGGCATCAAAGACCCGGCGGACATGCTGGAGAAGGGAATCGCCGCAGCGAAGGCCGCGCCATTCGCAGTGCCGGCAAGCACAGGCAGCAGTTGCGATGTGTCGAAATATGACGGCGTACCCATGTTCCCGGCCAACCCGCCAGTTGCGCTCCAGCCTGGTGAAGTGCGCCATGCCTGCATGGGGCTGAACAGCTGTGCCGGTCAGGGGCGGACGCGCGACAACGCCTGTGCTGGTCAGGGCTATTGCTCGACGGCTCTTGCCTATAACTATGCTGATCCCGGGAGGCCGCTGGCACAAGACCATACCTGCCACGTGAAAAACAACTGCGCAGGCCAGGGTGGTTGTGGTCTCTATGGCACTGCCAAGGAGCAGTATGAAAACCCAGGCGCCAACGACTGCGCCACCAAGGGGTCGTGTGCCACGCCGATCAATGCCGAGCGTTTCTCCACCATGGGGGAAAACCAGGGCAAGAGCGTGTGGGTTCGCGCCCGCGAGATCTTCGAGGCGGAAACGTACCCGAACCTGCGCAAGACCAAGCCGGACCTGCCGGCAACACCGCCATCGGTGCCGCACCCGAACCTGTTCCAGTATGGCCCGACGATCCAGTGGATCCAGGACTATAGCGGCCAGGGCATGACCGCCTGTGGCGCGTCCGGCATGAGCGGCGCGGGCAGCTGCAGCTAATGGACGGCAGCGTTCAGAAAAACGTTGCGCAGTTTGATGCTTCAGGCTCAACCTTCGAAAGGTTGGGCCTGGGGGTCGGGCTGCGCAACAGCCATTTCGACCATATTCTCGAGGCCTGGCCCGAGGTGGACTGGTTCGAAGCCATTTCAGAAAATTTCATGGATTCAGGCGGCAGGCCGCGCTGGGTCCTCGACCAGATCAGGGAACGTTATCCCGTCGTGCTGCACGGGGTGTCCATGTCCATCGGCAGCACCGACCCACTGGATAGGGGCTATCTGGCCAAGCTGAAGGCGCTTGCGGACGGCGTGCAGGCGCGGTGGGTCAGCGACCATCTGTGCTGGACCGGTATCATGGGGCTCAACAGCCACGATCTGCTGCCCCTGATGCTGACCGAAGAGGCGCTCGCTCATGTGGCAAGCCGGGTGCGCACCGTGCAGGATGTGCTGGAGCGCCCGCTGGTGCTTGAGAACCCGTCAAGCTATGTGCAGTTCCAGCAGTCAACGATCAGCGAGCCGGATTTCCTGGCGGCGCTCTGCGCCGAGACCGGCTGCAAACTCTTGCTGGACGTCAATAATGTCTATGTTACTTGCTTCAACGCGGGGACGAGCACCGACGACTATATGGATGCCTTCCCGTTTGACCAGGTGGTGCAGATGCACCTGGCAGGCCACCAGCACTGCGGCACCCACATTGTGGACACGCACGATGGCCCGGTGTGTGACGAGGTATGGCAGCTGTTCCGCACCGCGTGGCAGAAAACCGGTGGTGCCAGCCCGCTTCTTGAATGGGACGGCGACGTGCCGGAGTTCGACCGCGTGCACGCGGAAGTCCTGCGCGCGCGGGCCTATATCGACGGGCTGGACGCCGTACCGCCGGTTGAGGGCAGGGCGCGGGCAAGTGCCGCCACCTCCACGCCGGTGGATTTCATGGTGCCGAACGTGATGACCAGCAGCAGGATCGGGACGCTATGACCACCGCCACGCTCCCTGACATGCAGCGCTGGATGATGGACGCGCTCATCGCCCCCGGCAGGGTGGACCGCACGAGTGTGACCGACACCTTCAAGCCGGGCGCACATATTGATGCCGCCGCCTGCCTGGGCATCTACCAGCGCAGCTATATCCTGAGGCTCAGGAAATGCCTGATCGAACAGTTCCCGGCGACAGTCCATGCGCTTGGCGAGGATTTGTTCTGCGGCTTCGCGGACGAGTATCTGCTGAGCTGCCCGTCAGACAGTTATACGCTTTATGAGCTCGGCCGCCGATTCGCCGGCTGGATTGCAGACAACCGGCCGGACAAGGACCTTGAGGCGAGCGAGCGCGAAGGCTGGATCGATTTCATGATCGATCTGGCTTCTTATGAGCGCACGCTCTTTCACCTGTTTGACGCGCCGGGGCATGAGGGAAAACCCTGGCCGACGGGACATGAGGCAGATGAGGATCTCGTGCTGCTCCCGAGCCTTGCGCTGGGGCAGTACCGCTTCCCCGTGGCCTGGTATTATCATGAAGTGCGCGCGGGCAAATCGCCGCCGCACCCGGGCCCCGCACCGCAGTATGTCGCTGTCGCCCGGAAGGATTTCCAGACGACGACCTATCCGCTCAGCCCGTTTCATTACCGCTTCCTGACGGCGGTGAAGGACCTTGGCAGCATTGGCGCCGCGCTAAAGGACCTCGCGGCCTGGAGCCAGCGGCCCCTTGAGGACGTCCGGCGCTCCTGGCGCCAGGACGTGCGGCAAGGATGGATCGCCGCCGGTTTCTTTGTTCGCCGGGAGGACGCGCAATAGCCGGGGTGAGGCTTGTTGCTTTGCTACCTATCTGATCGACAAAGCCCTGTCCGCGGCATCTGCCCGGGCAGGGCTTCCTTTTTTGGTGGTAAGGCGCCATCCGGCAGTTGCAAAAATATTTTATGCCGCTATAAAAAAATATATGAATTAAAAAATTTAATAGAGGGACTAGAGAGACCATGGCCGGCCTTAGGGAAAAGCAAAAGGCGCAGCGCCGCGCCCTGATCGAACGGGCGGCGGCGGACCTGTTTGTCGAGAAGGGGTTTGCTGACACCACCATCGAGGAAATCGCCGAGCGGGCGCTGGTGTCCGCGCCCACCGTCTATAATTATTACGGCACCAAGGGCGACCTTCTGCTGGCGCTTGTGGCGCGCGGCGAGGAGGGGATCGAGGAAGCCCAGGATGATTTCTCCAAGCAGACAGTGGGGCATACGCCGTCCGAGCTGGTGGCCAAGGTGATTCATTCGAACGTCAATGATACCCTGTCGGCCCTGTCGCGTGAGTTGTGGGGCCATGTGGTCGCCTTTGTGGCCACAGCCCCTGACCCTGAAGTGGCGCCAAGGTACCTGGAGACCATCGCCAGCGGCCTGGGTACAGCGATCGAGAGTGTTCTGAGGAAATATCAGGAAGACGGCAAGCTGCGCGTTGGCACGGACGTTCACGAGCTGGCCTACCTCTTGACCCGCATGGAACGCATCCATTTCCTGAACTTTGTGTACCTCAAGCATATGACGGTTGATGACCTCCACAAAGCCATCGCGGCGGATGTTGCCATGATTGTCGGGCCGTATGAAATTTAGGTACGTTTAGTCGACTAAAAAAATAGTCTCTAATAAAAATTTAGTTGACTATAAAAAATTAGCCTGCCATAAATTTGTCACGTGACATCGAAATGGGAGGAATAGCCATGAAGGCTATCGGTAAAGTTTCTACCTTCGCACTGCTGTCCACCACGGCGCTGTCGGGTGCTTTTGCGCCTGTGGCGGTTGCTCAGGAGGCAAGTGAAGAAATCAGTTTTGAGGAAATCATGGTCACGGCGACACGCCGGTCTGAATCTGTCCAGGATATCCCTTATAATATTTCAGCCGTGTCCGGCGCGGCCATTGACGCCGCCAAGGTGATCGACGCGTCTGAGCTGCTGCGCAACATTCCGGGCGTGGCCGTCAGCGACAAGGGCGCGCGGAACGCGGGCCAGGTGAACGGCATCCGTATTCGCGGCCTGAGCGTCGATAGCGCCAACCGTTCTGACGTGCCGGTGACATCGGCGCCAACGGTCGCCACCTACATCAACGACACGCCGGTGTTCGGCAACATGATGATGAGCGACCTTGAGCGCGTGGAAGTGCTGCGCGGCCCACAGGGCACGCTTTATGGGTCCGGCTCGCTCGGCGGCGCAGTTCGCTATATCACCAACAAGCCTGTGCTGGGGGAATTTGAGGGCTCGGTCGGCGGCACGCTGACAACCACAGCTGGCTCCGGCAGCCTCAGCTGGACCGGCGAAGCCATCGCCAACATCCCGCTTGGGGACACGCTGGCGCTTCGCGTGGTGGGCAGCAAGGTCGATGCCGCCGGCATTATCGACTATGTGAACCTTTATGAACTGGACAGCTCAGGTGCGCCTGTGGTGCCGGGTGATATCACCGATACAGACGCGGTCTTTACCTCGGTCAAGGATGCGGACACGGTGGATATCGATTTCCTGCGCGTCAGCGCCCTGTTTGCACCAAGCGATTCCTTTGATGCAGTGCTGACATACACGCGTCAAAGCGACGAAGTGGGGGCTCGCCGTGGCTCCGCAGAGGGTTTCCTCGACGGTCTTGGTAATGAGTATGGCCGCTATGAAGCCGGGTCTGTGCAACTAGAGCCTTCCCAATCGGATCTAGAACTTGCAAGCCTTGAAATGAACATTGATCTCGGCTTCGCGACCCTCACTTCGTCAACGTCTTACTATAAGCGCGATGGCCGCTCGATCAGTGAAAACACGGGCTTCTATGCCCAGAAAAACTGGCTGTCGGGTTTCTATTATAATTCGCCGCGTCCGCTGGCGCGGGCCGACCGTGGCTATAGTGACGAAGCTTTCATCCAGGAAGCGCGTCTGGTGTCAGAGAGCGACGGCCCGTTCAACTGGGTGGTGGGCATCTACTACCAGGATCAGGAGCAGACGGCTGACCAGGTCTCTACGCTCGCGGGTTACAAGGCCTGGGCGTCCACGGTTTACGGTTGGATGTCCGATGGCTACGGCTATTCCGATCTCGACAATGATTTCGATTTCGACAGTACCACAAAGATCAAGGAAACAGCTTTCTTCGGTGAAGCCACCTATGATGTTTCAGACAGGCTGAGCCTGACCGCGGGCATCCGTTATTTTGACAGCAAGGTCACGGCTGACGCCACTGTCGACCTGCCTTTCTGGAACTCGTTGTTCCCGGCTGCCGTGATCGAAGGCGAAACATCCGGCAAGAAGGACGCGCTGTTTAAATTCAACATGTCCTATGACATGAATGACGACACCATGATCTACGCCACGGTATCCGAAGGCTACCGCCGCGGCGGCGCAACCGCTGTGCCGCTGACGGGCAACTTTGCCGAAGATCCAAGCTGGCTTTCCTACGGGTCGGACACCACGCGCAACTATGAGCTTGGCATCAAGGGCGCAACTGCGGATGTCCGCTATACCCTGAGCGGCTTCTATGTGGATTGGTCCAACCCGCAGATCAACACCGCTACCAGCAACTGGGGCTTTTTCACAGTGGCTAATGGCGATAGTGCTCGCTCCATCGGGGTCGAGGCTGAGGTCGAAGGCTATATCGGCAATGCGCTGCATTATAACCTCGGCTATGCCTTCTCTGACGCCAAGTTGACGAGCGACTTCCTGTCGCCAACCGGCAGCCTGATCGCGGAAGAAGGCAACCGCCTCACGGGTGTGCCGAAGCATATGCTGAACATCGCGTTCGATTACACCACCGATATCACGAGCGATATTCAAATGGTGGCGCGGGTGAACGGCTATGTTCAAAGCAGCAGCCAGAACTACATCAACAACGATAGTGAAACCCTGGGCGCGACGCTTGATGGCTTCTCTATCTGGGGTGCGGGCCTGACCTTCACCAAGGGTGATGTGGATGTGACGCTGTTCGCCAAGAACATCTTCAACAACCGCGGCGTAACTGCTGTGTACGGCGAAGCCTACATGGGCACCGACGCCAGCCAGAACTATCTGGGCAGCGGCGCCAAAAGCGAAATCACGCTGCCGCGTACCTTTGGCCTTGCGGTCAAATACAACTTCTAAAGCGACACTCAAAGCAACACGGGGGAAGGGGCTTCCCTTCCCCCCCTCATTTGCCGCATGCTCAGGCACATCAGATGTCTCGGCAGCGGAGAGAGCCTTGTGAAGATCATGACCGCCCTACAGCAAATCGATGCCCTGATGAAGGAGCGACGCCTGGCCGAAGCCGGTGACCTTGCCGCCCTTCTTGCAGAGAAGCATCCCGACAACCCGGATGGGTGGCGGCGGCTGGGGCGGGTGCATGAGGCTTCCGGCAACTTCACTGCCATGCTCACCAGTTTCCAGAAAGTGGTCGAGCTGGCGGCGGAAGACTTGCACGCCCACCTGAAGGTGGCGCAGGCCCTGATCCAGCAGGGCGATCTGACGGCTGCGACCCATGAGCTGGCCCGCCTTCGCGCGCTGGCGTGGGATGACAGTTTTCTCCTGATGCATATCGGCCAGCTTTACACGCACCTGTCGGTGTTCGACTTGGCCTACGACTGCTTCAAGCGCTCGGTCGCCCTCGCGCCCAGGGACACGCAGGCCCTCTATAACCTGGCCACGGCGGCCACGGCGGTGGGTGATCTCGATGAAGCCGTCGCGCTCTACGGTCAGGTCATCGCGCTCAAGCCCAGCGACTATGACGCCTATTATAACCGCGCCACGCTCAGGAAATGGACGGCGGACGAAAATCACATCGCGGAAATGGAAGCGCTCCTCAGGTCCGGCGTGCCCGACATGAAGGGCGCCGTGCAGCTCTTTTACGCGCTGTCGAAGGAATATGAAGACCTGGGCGACGCGGGCGCAAGCTTCGCGCATCTTCGCCGCGGCGCCGACCTGCGCGCCTCCATGATGGCCTATCATGTCAGCACAGATACGGACGCCATGGCGGATATTGAGCGGGTCTTTGACGCAGGTTTCTTCAAGGATGGCGTGACAACGTCAGACAACCCGGGGCCGATCTTCATCGTCGGCCTGCCGCGCACGGGCACCACACTCGTGGACCGGATCTTGAGCTCGCATTCCCGTGTCGACAGCCTGGGCGAAATCCATGATTTTGCGCAAATGCTGATGCGTCTGGCGGGCCCGGCGGCGAACAAAGCGGACCTGATTGAAAAGTCCGCGGACATTGATTTTAAAGCCCTTGGGAAAGCTTATCTCGCCAGCACCGCGGCGCGCGGGCAGGCCGGGCCGTTCCTCGTCGACAAGACACCGGCGAATTTCCTCTATCTGGGCCTGATCGCCCGGGCGCTGCCGACCGCCAGGATCATTCACCTGACGCGCGACCCGATGGACAGCTGTTTCGCTATCTATAAAACCCTGTTCCGGCTGGGCTATCCCTATAGCTACCGGCTCGAGGACCTGGCCGACTATTATGCCGCCTATAGGAAGCTGATGGCGCACTGGCACAGGGTTCTGCCGGGCCGGATTCTGGACGTGTCCTATGAAAGCCTGGTCACGGACCTTGAGGGCCAGACGAACAGGATGGTCACCCACTGCGGCCTGGCGTTCGAGGATGCCTGCCTGACGTTTCACGAGAACAAAAGCGCGTCGGCCACCGCGAGTGCGGCACAAGTGCGGCAGCCGCTTTATGCGTCATCCGTCGGGCGCTGGAAAGCTCACGCAGACGCCCTCGCGCCCCTCAAGGCGCGGCTTGAATCTCACGGAGTTGCTTTGTGAAGATGGGCAAAGTCATATCGCTTTCTGTTGTAGCCCTTCTGGCCTTCGTGGGGCTGACGTCATGCGGTGCGCAGAGCGACATTGACAGCCTTTTCGTTGGCGCGGCTTTCAACAAGCCACTGGATTATTCTGAATTCGCGCGGCCGGAAGGCGAGCGGCCCACGAACCAATTGGTTGACGGGCACCTGATCCTTAAAGGGGGGCAGGTAGCAAGCGGCTTTGAGGTGCTGCATGATCCAGACGGGATCGCGGGCAACGCTTCAAGCCGTGTCAGGAGATTGCCTGCAATGGCCATCTGGCTGGTGCAATCCGGTGATGCCATCGTGCCCGTGGTGCGCGGCATCATCAAGTCACCGCACCCCTATTTTGATGTGGTCTTTTCCCCCGGTGCGGTGTGGCAGGACGATAGCGACTATAGCCGGATCTCCCTGCCGTTTGCGTTCATGGAAAAGAATGCCAACTGCATCCATAACGGTGTGCTAACGGCGCGTATCAGTGGGTCAGGGCAACTGTCGAAAGTGTTGCTGCAGGTGGCAAGCGAAACGTGCGGCTACTTCAAATTCAATATGTGGGGCAGCTATGATGCGGCGTGGCAAGGTGGGTCGCCCGCTGGCGCGGACGCCGTGCGCGAAGCATATGAAGCGGAAGTCGCGAACAGGATGCCAGTGGCGCCCCTATTGAGCCTTGAAGGCACGGATGCAGCTATGTTTGCGCAAGCGGACACCATCGATCCCGCAGATATGACCGCCTATGGCGTGGTGCACGACGGCATGCATTATGTGGGCGGCTGTGATACCCGGGTTGGCGCCTATCCCTATTGCGACAGTATGGTTTTACCGTCTTATTCCCTGGCCAAATCGCTGGCGGGCGGGTTTGGCCTGATGCGGCTTGAGAAGCTGTATCCCGGTGCCAGGAATGCCCTTATGCGCCGCCATGTGCCGCAGTGCGACACCCGCGCTTGGCACGGCGTAAGGTTTGAGCATCTGGCGGACATGGCAACAGGCAATTTCGTAAGCCCGGACGCGCATGTGGACGAGGGGTCAAGCGGCTACCAGTCTTTCTTTCTTGCGACCACGTCGGCCGAAAAGACCGGGTTTTCCTGCAGCTATTTCCCGCGCAAACGTCGGCTTGGCGATACGTGGGTTTACCACACGTCGGACACCTACCTTCTGGGCGTGGCGATGAACGGCTTCCTCAAAAGCCGTCGCGGCGTGGGCGCGGACTATTATGATGATCTGGTAGTGCCCCTATGGCGGGCGCTTGACCTGGGGCCGGTCACAAAAGAAATCAGGCGTACAGCCCGCGCGAACCCTGAGCCATTTTCCGGCTACGGCATGCTGTTTTACCGGGACGATATCGCGCGCATCGCGACCGCACTAGCGTCGCGCGACCCGCGCCTTGAAGACACGCTTGATGCCGGGCTCCTGAACGCCGCCATGCAACGCGACCCGGCGGATAGGGGCCTTGAGGCGGGCAGCCCCACGCTCCGGTATAATAATGCTTTCTGGGGCTGGAACGCCATGGACACGCTGGGCTGCACTGACGACACCTGGCTGCCTTTCTTCTCCGGCTATGGCGGGATCACGGTGGTGATGCTGCCCGGGGGCGACGTCTATTATTATTTCAGCGACGGCTATAACCATACCTTCGCGGAACCAGTGAAGGAGCTGGCGAAGGTCAGCCCGGTATGCGAGGTGACCCAATGACCAAAGCTGGCAACAAGACGCGTTTTCCTGTGGCCGCCGCAGACGGGCACCTGGCCAGCGTGCTGCTGGCCTTCCTGACAACCGCGGGGCTGTTTTACGTCAATATCATGCCGGCGCTGGTGACGGGCCTTGTGGAAGGCCTTGGCTTTTCCAAGCAGGCCGCTGGCCATGTGGCGTCCGCCAATGTGTATGGGGCTGCCCTTGGCGCCTTTGCTTCCGTGTTCGCCATCAAGCACTTCAGCTGGCGGCCAACGGCGATAGTGGCGCTTGCCGCCCTGATCGCGCTCGATGTCTTCTCCAGCACAGTAACGGACGAAACGCTTCTGATCGTGCTCAGGTTTATCCACGGCACCACGGGCGGCTTCCTGGTGGGCATCGGCTTTTCCGTGATCGCGCGCACGAGCGCACCTGACCGCAGCTTCGGCATGCTTCTGGTGGTGCAGTATGGCCTGGGCGGGCTGGGGCTTATGGTCCTGCCCAAACTGGTGCCGCTTTACGGCACACAGGTGCTGTTCTACGCGCTGATCGCCTTCAGCTTCATCACCCTTCTGATGGTGCCTTTCATGGCGACATACGCGCCGAAAGCCAGGACCGCCCTGTCGGATGATACCGGTGGCGAGGACAAGGTGTACCTGAAGCCCCTGGTGCTGGGGCTGTTCGCTGTCTTCTTCTTCCAGGCCGCCAACATGGGGCTCGCGGCCTATGTAATTGAGCTTGGCAAAGGCTTTGCGCTGACCACCGATTCCATCAGCACCACGCTGGGTATTGCCAACTGGATTGCCGTCAGCGGCGCGGTGCTTGTCTATGTGGTGGGAACGCATTTTGGCCGCCTCAAGCCGCTGATGGGCGGCCTGTTGGTGACGGTGGTTGGCATTATCCTGTTCCGTTTCTCGGGCGAGACGGGTGTGTTCTTTGCAGCCAACATCATCACCGGCATCACCTGGGCCTTCCTGATCCCCTATCTTCTGGGTATGTGCTCGGCGTTCGACGGGCATGGCAGGATGGCAGCACTTTCGGGCTTCTTTTCAAAGATGGGGCTGGCATCCGGCCCCTTCATCGCCGCCCAGGTTGTGGGCGACGGCAATTATAATCTGATTATCAATCTGGCAGCCTTCGGGATTGTCCTGTGTACGCTGGCGGCCTTTGTGCCCGCACGCCTCCTGGACCAGAAGGAAGCTGCCCAAAAGGCGCCTGACCAGGGTGTATTTGAGTAGGGAAGGGAATAGGCCGTGAAACCATTTGCTATTGCAGGGTTGCAGCTGGATCTGAAGTCAAATGGCAACTTCGACCTAGTGGTGAAGAAGATCCGTACCACGCTTGTGCGCTATCCGTGGGTCCAGATGGTGGTCCTGAGCGAACTTGCCATCTGTGGCGCCGGGACCGGGTCTGCCGAAGCCATGCCGTCAGCCACGGAAGACAAGCTGGCCGCGCTGGCCGCTGACCTGGGCATCTGGCTGGTGACCGGCTCGCTTTATGAAAAGGACGCGGGTGAAGTTTATAACACTGCATCGGTGATCAACCCGGCGGGTGAGGTGGTGACTCGCTACCGCAAAATGTACCCCTTCTACCCCTATGAAGTGGGGGTGGCGCCGGGGCGTGACATCTGTGTCTTTGACGTGCCGGATGTGGGCCGCTTCGGCCTGTCGATCTGCTATGATATGTGGTTCCCGGAAACCAGCCGCGCGATGGTGCTGGAAGGTGCTGAAGTGATCATTCACCCGACGCTCACGAACACCGCCGACCGCGATGTGGAATGCACCATGGTGCGCGCCACCGCCGCCCAGCAGCAATGCTATGTGGTAGACGTGAACGGCGCGGGCGAACAGGCCTATGGCCGCTCGGTGATCGCGGGGCCCGACGGCGAGGTGATCCACGCTGCCGGCACGGAAGAAGAGATCATCGTGGTGGAGCTGGACCTGGACCGGGTGACCCGCAGCCGCGAACGCGGTGTGCTTGGCCTTGGCCAGCCGCTCAAGAGCTTCCGCGACGCTGCCCACACTTTCCCTGATCCCGCCAACAGCGAAGCCCTTAAGGCGCTTGGCCCGCTTGAAGTCCCCAGCCGACGGCAATAGGTTCATCTCTAAGGGTGGGCAGCATCAAAGCTTCCGCCCTACCTGTTGCTGAAGGCGGTTGATCAGAGCGGGTCCTCAAGCCCCAGGGCCGCAAAATCCAGCATCGCGGCGGAATAGCTTGCCTGGGTGGAACGGTAGTCGAGGGCTGCCACAAGATGGTCGATCTGCGCGCGGGACGCTGCTTCCTCGCGCAAATTCAGCAGGAAAAAGTCGCTGGCACCGTTCGTGAAGCGCACTTCCTCGGCTCTCTGCATTTCCTGTGTCTGGGCTGCATTTTTCTGCGTAAGCCTGAGGCGCTCCTGCGTCATGTCGACGCCAAGCATCAGGTTCTCAAGCTCCACGACATACTGCTCGATCAGTTGCTGGCGCTGGAACGCCAGCCGGTCCAGGTCTGCCTTCGCAGTGCGGAAGCTGCCACGCGCTGACCGTTGGCCGAGCGGGATCGAGAACCGGACGCCAACGACGGCATCGGTTGAATCACGGCTGCTGCCTCCTTCGGCTATGCCGCCGAAATCCCGGGAGACTTCCCCCATCAGCGTCAGCTGGGGCTTCAGGCTGTTTTCCCCGAGGCGAAGTTTCTGGCGGGCGCGTTCTAGCGCGACATTGAGGCTTCTGAGCTCAGGGCGGTTGGCAACCAGTTCGCCCGGTTGGGCCGGTTTCGCGGTGGCGCCTGAAATCCCGGAAAACACGTCGGCCATGGCGGGCAGTTGGCTCTTGTCAGGTTGCTGGGGTTTTCCCTCAGGCGTGCGGTAATAGAGCGACAGCTTGTTTGCGGCCACCAGAAATTTCTGACGGGCAGACATGACCAAAGTCTGCCGACGGGTGATATTCTGCTGGTTTTCCAACAGGGCGAAGGTGGCCAATGCGCCTTCCTCCACCTGACGGCTGAGGGCGGCGTCCCGCTCGATTGCGATGGCGAGCAAATGCTCATAGACAGCCATCTGATGCCCGGCAACAACCCATTCCCAATAGGCGATTGTGGCGCCACGCTGGATTTCAATAGCATGGATCATTGCCTTGATTTCCGCTTCCTCACGCTTCAGGCGCGCATCAGCGAGGCGGAAACGGTTCTTGTCGAAGGTGCGGTCCTGCAACAGGGGTACAAGCACGCCCAGTTTGAATTCCCCCAGCGAATTGGTGAAATACTGGTCTTCATATAGGGGGAACCGGCCGTCTGATACGCGGTAGCCGCCATAAAGCATGATGCCGTCGTCGGTCAGAGCCTTCTTGGCGTCTGCCTTCAGATAGCTGCCGCTCCAACTGCCGGTGGCGCGGCTGCGAAGCTCCACATCCAGGGTAGTGTCAAAGGCCCCTTCGGCTGCCAGAACGGCTCCGTCAGCGCCGCGCAGGGCGGCCCCAAGTTCCAGCAGTTTTGGCGCATGCTCGCGCGAAGAGGACAGCACCTCATTGAGGGTAAGCGAGGGAGATGCCTTGCCGGGGAAGGCAACAAACAGCAATGCAGCAATCACAAGCAAACGCGTCATCATTTCATCCCTGCCTGTGCGTTGGCTTCCGCCGCCTCCGCGCGGAACTCCGCGGGGAAGTTGTTCAACTGGCGCCACACTTCATAGCCCACCGTGACGGTCTCGAACGTGATCCAGCCCCTTGCTTTCCCGCCAAGCCGCAACAGCCTACTATCCGGCCAGGGGATATCGTCCGGGTCTTCGCTGACGAGCACACGGAACAGTCCGGACGTCCCAGCTGCGGGGTCGATGGCGACGATCCGCCCACCGAAGGTCCCGACGGCTACAGATGGCCAGCCGCTGAACTGCACAACGGGCCACCCTTCGAACTGCAGGCGTACGCGGTCCCCCAAACGGGCAAGGCCGATATCGCGACCGTCGATATAAAGTTCGACAGCCCGTTCAACCTTCGCGGGGATGAAGGTGGCAACAGGCGCCCCGGCCTTGACGAACGTGGCGGTATCGCCGGCCAGAACCCTGTGGATGAAGCCGTCGCGCGGGGCTTTTACCAGCTGGGTGGAGCCGCGGGAGAGGCCGATATCAAGGCGGTTCAACTGGGCCGAGGCATCGGCGGCGTTTCCGCGAAGAGCCTCGATCCGCAGGCGGGCCTGTTCCAGATCCCGCTGGGAAGCCAGCCCTTCAGCCAGCAGCTTGCGGGTTCGATCAAGGTCGCTTTCGGCTGTCACGACGGCAATTTCCATAGCCCGCAGCTTGGCTTTCGCCTGCGCCCGTTCAGCTTCCAGGCTCTCCAGAAAGTTGGGGTCATTATCGACGATCTTGACGATCGGGTCGCCGGCTTTGACGCGGCTGCCGTCGCGCACATACCATTCCTTGATGCGCCCGGAAACCAGAGCATTCAGTTCCTGCTGCCGGTCATTGGGATTAAGCGCCGTGACCGTGCCAAAGCCCGAAGCCGTCTGCACCCAGGGGGTGAAGATCAGGAACAAGATGAGGGCCAGGGTCCCTATGCCCAGCATCAGGGATATGACGCGCATGATGCGCGGCAGGCGAATGCTGGCAAGGGTCTGGAAGTGATTGATATGACGCTCGCGAAACGGCATGGTGTCCTTGTCCTTTTACCGGAGTTCTTGCTTGAAGGCTTCGAAGCTGGTGAAGAAGGGTTGCTTATCGGCCCCCAGGTAGAGGAACTTCTCGAACCCCAGCGCGTGATCCCTGTTGGAGAAATAAATCACAGTGGTATTCCAGCGCTCGCGGAACAGCGTGAGGATGGAGACCAGCGTATCCTCCGGGATTATGTCGAACAATTGGTTGAGAACCAGCACCTTGGGCCCTGAGATCAGTGCGGCAGCCAGCTTCAGCTTCAACACTTCGGTCAGCGACAGGGGCGCGCCAGTGGTTGATATCTCGGTGTCCAACCCGTCCTTGAGGTGGATGACGGCGTTCCTGAGGCCTACTTGATCAAGGATATCAAGCGTGTCGCCGCTGCGCTTTTCATCACCGGCATAGCGGAGAAAATCCCGGATCGTGGCATTAATCACCGTCGGGCGGTCAAGGATGGTGATGATCTGCCGCAGTTCATGCACTTCAATATCCAGCACATCGATACCGCCGATGCTGGCGATGCCGCCTTCGGGCCGCACATGGTGCTTGAGAAGGTCGGTGAACAGCCGCTGGATGCCGTGGTTCTTGGTGCCGCAGAAGATGGCGTCACCCTGCCCAATCGTCAGGTTGAAGGTCACCCTTTCATCCCGCCCCTGACCCTGCACATTGTCGAATGATAGCACGCTGTTGGTTTCCAGCGGGGTTCTGGTGCCCCGGGGCACTTCCTGGGGGACAGCATAGAAGTGCGACAGCTCTTCCACGGCTGCGACAATGTCATAGAAGCTTGCAAGATAGACCCCAAGCTGGGAGATGCCGAAGAAGACAGCTGACAGGATCAGTTCCGCCGCCACCAGCTGGCCCAGGCTCAGTTCGCCAAGGATGGTCAGCCAGCCGCCCAGCCCCAGAAGGGCTGCGCTGGCGGCGGCATAGATCAGCAGGAAGGCAAGCGTCTGGGAGAAGCTGTAGCGGAAATGGGCCTTGTTTGAGGCGATATAGTCGGCGGTCTTCTCGTCGGTGATCTTGAGCGCCCGCTCGATGTGAAGGCTGGATTTATAATAGCCGTTTGAGGCCCCGAGGTCTTCGACCCAGCCCGCAACAGCGTGCTTCTTGTGGGACTGGTCGATCGCGCTCCTGACAGCCTTCTCGCCCCACACTGCCCAGATCAGCCAGATCAGGAGGCAGAGCGTGATGTTGAATGCCAGAAACAGCGGGTGATAGAGCGATACGATGACAAAGCCCACAAGGGCCTGCAGAAGGACGGTAAAGCCACCGACCAGAAGGTAAGGCACCGATTTCTGGATGATGACGATATCGAAATAGCGGTTGAACAGCGCGTTCTTGCCATTGTCGGCAAAGAAGGGGTTCTGGGCATAAAGGGTGCGCAGGGAAATTTCCGCCACCATCCGGGCATAGAAGCGTCGGCTGAAGATCTCCATCAGGTGTATCCTCAGCGCGTTCAACAGCCCGGAGACCAGCAACAGCACAAACAGCACGCTGGCCAGAACCACCAGGGGCGCCGCCAGGCCGATGTTGGCCACCGTATTGATCAGCATTTGTACCGAAACGGGTACCGCAAGACTGAGAAGGCTGATGCCGATGCCATAGACAATGGCGAGCTTGTAGAAGGATTTTTCCGGCCCGAGGATAGCGCGCAGGAAGGCGTATATCTCGCTCAAGTTCATGGATGCTTCTGTGTTCGGGGAGCTGGAGGCTGACACGGTACTTTCACTCGCAAAAGGAAGGCCGTGGAGACGTTTCCTGCACGGCGCATACAAACTGATTTTTTGATTTGGGGAGCCACCTTGGCCACCAGGGAAGGAGATATGGATTGAAAGTGATAGTTCAATAGAGGAGTTTAATGCTTTTGTGATAGATATATTCTATCGCGGCAATGTCCGGGCAAAGGTGTGTCACAGCAAAAGGGCCCGAAGATTGTACCATCTTCGAGCCCATCTATCTTGAAAGTGCCGAGGTCCCGCCCGGAGGTGCGCCCCGAGCGGTGCATCACCTACATGTAGGGTGACGCAATTAATGAGACTGGCTTCCGTAGAAACTCGCCGTTTTTCAATTCCCAATGACACATAAAGTGAGACTGAGTGACACATAAACTGAGACAATCCGTCATTTGCGACACATAAAATGAGATTATCCGACACCGTCACTTTTAGAGTCTAAGACGTGGTCCAGTTAACTCCACCTTTGCAGACGCAGACTTCTATGTAGTTTAGTGTTTTCTGTAGATATTTTCGAAACATCGAGTTTCTAGCACGTGGCATCAAACGATTGAGGATGGAATGGGCGATCTCAATAAATTCTTCGAGCAACAAGCTCAGGAAATTCCAAAGCATTTTCTCCGAAAATTACTAGAAGATAAGTTGGTAACGCAGGGGATTAA